>JAGNMU010000330.1 GCA_017991005.1 Gemmatimonadaceae bacterium
CCCCGCAACTGATCGACGCGCGCAACGCCGCGGAAGTGGCCGTGCTCGATCTCAAACGATTGGTGGATCTGCCGCTCGCCGATCCCGTGCGCCTGTCCACGCCGCTCGTGGCACCGGTGGAACTCGCGCAGCGCAGCAATGCAGACATCGACCCGACGCTCGTCGCCGGTCAGCGCGCATCAATCGCCGCCGCGGAACGGCAAGTGGCCATTCGTGAACGATCGGTGGACATCGCACGCGGGGCGTTTCTGCCCTCGGCCTCGCTCCAGGTGAACTACGGCGCGCAGAATCAGCCCGGTACGACATTCGGTCTTGGCCAGTCGCCGTGGCGCCGCGACGTCTCGGCGTCCATCGGGGTGCAGGTGCCCATCTTCAGCGGCTTCCAGCGCTCTGCCGAACTGCAGCAAGCACGTATTGAGTTGACGCGTGCGCAACTGCAACTCGGTCAGCTGCGCGAGGGGGTGCAACTGCAGTATCAGCAGGCGGTCGGCGAACGCGACCGCGCCCGAGCCAGCATCGCGGCGCGTCAACGCACCGTCTCGCAGGCGCAGCGTGTCCACGATCTCACCGTTCTGCGCTACCAGCAGGGGCTCGCCACGCAGCTCGAGGTGGCCGATGCGCGGCTCGCGTTGCTGCAGGCGCGCACGAATGTCGCACAGGCCATCGCCGACTACCAACTGGCCGATGCCGGTGTCGAACGCGCGCTTGGACATGCGCCCACCGTTGCACTGAGTACCCGTCGCCGATGACCCGAACCCATCACGTCGGCTACCGCGTCGTGCGCGCAGTGACTCCCGCGCCAGCCAGTTCCCCGAAAACGCGACGCACGACTGCGCGCGTCGACACCACTCGTACTCCGGCCATGTCTTCGATGTCCAGTCGCTCCTCACGCTTCACCGCGCTGTTCTCGCTCTTCACCCTGACGGCATGTGGCGGTGCCACCGGCGAACGCGCCACGGCCGATGGTGCGGCGAATGCACCTACGACCGACAGCGCGGCTGTTCTGACGCTCGGCAGCGCCGACCTGGCCGTGGCTACTCGCGCAGAGATCGGCGCGGGCGTCACCCTCAGCGGGCCGCTCGAACCGCGCGATGCCGTCGTGCTGCGCGCACAGGTGAACGGCACTCTCGCGGCACTGCGTGTCAATCGCGGCTCACCGGTCGGTGAGGGGCAGCGACTTGCCACGATTCGCGCGGCCGGCGTGGTCAGTGGCGCGGCCGGAGCGAAAGCAAACGTCGCAGCCGCTGACGCCAATCTGGCCGTTGCGAGAAAGCAGCGAGAAGCGGCGCGTACCCTGTTTGCGGCGGGCGCCATGTCCGAGCTTGACCGTCAGAGTGCCGAAGCGCAGTACGAGTCGGCGGTGGCGCAGGCTGCCGCCGCGCGCGCGCAGTCGGTCAGCGCCGACGAAGCGGCGGGCTACACAGCCATCATCGCGCCGTTCAGAGGCGTCGTATCGAAGCGCTGGCGCCAGGATGGTGAATCCGTCAAGCCAGGCGATGAAGTGCTGACCGTGGTTGACAGTCGCGTGCTCGAACTGGCGGGACAGATCGGGGTCGCTGATGCGGCGCGTGTGCGCGTGGGCCAGTCGGTCGCGTTCACCCTCGATGCGTTTGCGAACGACACATTCACGGGCCGCGTGGCACGTGTCGATCCCGTGGCGGATGCCGGAACGCGCCAAGTGGGCGTGTATGTCGAACTCAAGAACCCATCCGGCAAAATTGTCGGTGGACAGTTTGCGCGCGGTCGTGTTGCGATGGGCGCATCGTCGGCCGTGGTGGTGCCGGCGACGGCGATTGTGCGCGCCGGCGCGGGGGAGAATCAGAACGCGGACAGCACCACCACGTTCGTATTTGTCGTGTCGAACGAGCGCATTGTCAAACGCACGGTGGAGACCGGCGCTCGGGATGATGGGACCGGCATGGTGGCGATCCTCACGGGGCTCGCGATCGGCGAGCAGGTGGTACGCACGCCCACGTCGGCCGTTGTGGCTGGTGCGCGCGTGCGTTTCCTCAATGCCGATCGCGCCACACCAACCTCCGGTGCCGCGCCCTCGGCGCCGGCAAAGGAGTAATCGCCGTGTCTCACGCATCCAGCGGCGGCGGGTTGAGTGGACTGGCGATTCGCCGTCCGGTGTTCACCACGATGATCATGGCAGGCCTGATCGTGCTGGGCATTTTCGGGTACCGTCGTCTTGCCATCGACCAGTATCCCGACGTCGACATCCCGGTGATCACTGTACAGACTGTGTACGCAGGCGCCAGCGCCGAAACGATCGAACGCGAAGTCTCGCGACGCATGGAGGAGGCGTTCAATCCCGTCGAGGGCGTCGACCGGATCACGTCGGTGTCACTGGAGGGTGTCTCACAGGTCGTGGTGGAATTCGACCTTGGCCGTGATGTCGATGTGGCTGCGCAGGATATCCGAACGAAGATCGAGACGATTCGCCGGGAGTTGCCGGACGATATCGATCCGCCGCTGGTGCAGAAGCTCGACCCCAGTGCGCAACCGATTCTGTCGCTCGCGCTCTCCAGCACGACGTTGCCACTGGTGGAACTGACGACGTTGGCGGATGAAGGTATCCGTCGGCAGTTGGAGTCGGTGTCGGGCGTCGGCGAAGTGCGCCTCGCGGGTGGGCTGTCGCGTGAGATTCGCGTCAGTCTGTTGCCGACTGAACTTGAGTCGCGCGGCGTCACGGTACCCGAGATCATGACCGCCTTGCAGCGGCAGAATGTCGAAGTGCCGGCCGGGCGCGTGGAACAGGGCAACAACGAACGCATCGTGCGCGTGACGGGTCGCATCACCGACGCAGCGCAGTTTGCCGATGTCATCGTGGCCACGCGCGACGGGCAACCGGTCCGCCTGCGCGATGTGGCGCGCGTGGACCCGGGCACCGAAGAGGAACGGTCGCTCGCGCTCGTCAATGGCGAACGTGCGGTGGCGATCGATCTGGTCAAGGTATCGGGCGCCAATACCGTTGCCGTGGCAGACGAAGTACAGAAGGCACTCACCACATTGCGCGCGACGCTCCCGACCGGCATCGACCTGCGCGTGATCCGCGACAATTCGGTGCAGATCCGCCACTCCGTGGACGACGTCATCAAAGAGCTCCTCATTGGCGCCCTGCTGACGATCGTCATCGTGATGCTCTTCCTGAACGACTGGAAAGCCACCGCGATCACGTCGCTGGCGCTGCCGGTGTCGGTGATCTCGTCGTTCGTGCTCATGAGTGCGCTGGGCTTCACGCTCAACATGATCACACTCATGGCACTCTCGTTGTCGATCGGCATTCTGATCGACGATGCCATCGTGGTGGTTGAGAACATTGTGCGCCACCGGGAGATGGGCGAAGACCACTTCACGGCCGCACGCACCGGCACCACCGAAATTGTGCTTGCCGTCATGGCCACGACGCTGGCGATCGTGGCGGTGTTCGTTCCGGTCGCCTTCATGGAAGGCATCATCGGACGGTTCTTCTACCAGTTTGGGCTCACGGTCGCGTGGGCGGTGCTGGTCTCACTGTTCGTCTCGTTTACGCTCACGCCGATGTTGAGTGCCTGGTGGGGTGTCAATCCGCACGTCGCCGGCACCCACAGCGGTAACGTGATCACCCGTACGATCGCGGCCTTCAACGTGTGGTTTGATCGTCAGGCCGGGCGGTATCGTGGTGTCATCACCTGGGCATTGGCGCATCGCAAGACCACCATGGCGATCGCCGTGGCCAGTCTTGTGGGCGCGTTCGCACTGGTCCCCCTGATCGGCGGCAGCTTCATGCCCGACACGGACAACTCCGAGTTTGTTGTCCAGTTCGAAACGCCCGAGGGACAAAGTCTGGCATACACGCGTGGCAAAGCCGAGCAGGCCACCGCCGCGCTTCGCGCGATGCCCGAGGTGGACTACGTGTACACCACGGTCGGAGCCGGCGCGACCGGCACCGTCACGAATGGCGAGGTGTACGTGAAGCTGCACCCGGCAGCCGACCGATCCAAGTCGCAGCAGGAGGTGATGATGGATGCCCGCGCGAGCCTCGCGTCCATCTACGGCCTCCGCACGAGTGTGTTGCTGGCGGGCGGCTTTGGTGGCGCGCGCGCACCGCTGGCCATTGAAATTCGCGGGCCGGATGTCGTGGAGTTGCAGCGCATCTCGCAGCAGGTACTGGGGGAAGTGACACAGATCGCTGGCGTCGTGGACGTACAATCGTCCTTGGGAGATCCGAAGCCGGAATACCGCATCACGCTCGATCGCGAAGTGGCCAATCGCGTTGGGTTGGATATCGGACAGGCGGCCGCGACGATTCGTCCGCTGATGGCCGGTGAGACGGCAACACGATGGGAAGATCCGTCCGGAGAGGAGCGCGATGTGGTCGTGCAAGTCGCTCCGGAGTTCCGGCGCTCGATGGCGGATATCGGGCAGATCCCGGTGCCAACGGCCTCGCGTGGTGCGAGCGGCGTCAGCACGATCCCGCTGCGCGACGTGGCGCGCATCGAAGAGGGGACCGCGCCGGCGCAGATCGATCGCAAGGGGCTGTCGCGCATTGTCACCATCTCCGGCAATACCACACCGGCGCTTTCACTCTCCGACGCGTCATCGGCGATCGCCGCACGAGTCGGCCAACTTACATTGCCGGCCGGCTACAGCATCTCCCTTGGCGGCGACACGGAGCAATTGGCGAAGACCGGCGGCTACGTCGTGGAAACGCTTGCGCTCGCAATCATCCTGATCTTCCTCATTCTTGCGTCGCAGTTCGAGTCGTTCGTCCAGCCGGTTGCCATCATGTTGTCGTTGCCGCTCTCGCTGGTGGGCGTGCTGTTGGCATTGGTGTTCACCGGCTCGACACTCAACCTGATGTCGATGATCGGAGTGATCATGCTGATGGGCCTCGTCGTCAAGAACGCCATTCTGCTCGTGGACAACGCCAACGAACGTCGCGCAGCAGGGATGGAGCGCATCCCTGCGCTGATTGAAGCGGGCGCCGTGCGACTCCGACCGATTGTCATGACCACCCTCGCCATGGTGGTGGGCATGATCCCCGTGGCCCTGGGTCTTGGCGAAGGCGGCGGTTTCCGTTCGCCGATGGCTCGCGCGGTGATCGGCGGACTCATTACGTCGACTATGCTGACGCTGATCGTCGTGCCGGTGGCATACAGCTATCTCGACGAGATGGGGGAGTGGTTCAGAGGGAAGCTCATCTCACCGGCGCGCCAGAAAGAACTTGACGAGGAGCAGGCCGCAGACCGCCTCGCACCGTCGCCCACCGGGGGAGACTGACGCGGGCCAAGGAGGCGGGCGGGGTGTTGACCCCACAGCGCGATCGGCCGCGGGCCGCCGTGCTCGGGGGGCGGGG
>JAGNMU010000331.1 GCA_017991005.1 Gemmatimonadaceae bacterium
GAGCCGAGGCGTGCGCCTGCTCGATCCCGACGCGCCTGCCTGGCGAGGCGACGCCGCGTCGGATGCGGCGTTTGCCGCCGACGAGGACTTCTGGGAGCCCGTCCAGCGGGCCTTCGATCTGGACCGCACCTGGATCAATCTGAACAACGGCGGCTGCTCGCCGGCGCCGACGCATGTGATGGATCAGATGATCCGGGACCTGCGCTACTCGAACGAGTTGCCGGTGATCCAGATGTGGCGCGATCTCGAACCCCGCATCGAGATCGTGCGGCGCGAACTCGCGCGTGAGTTCGGATGCGACACCGAGGAGATGGCCATCACGCGCAACGCCTCCGAGGCGTTGGAGACGCTGATCTTCGGCATCGACCTCAAAGCCGGCGATGAAGTGATCGTCAGCAACCAGAACTATCCGCGCATGCTCAATGCGTGGCGCCAGCGTGTGCGGCGTGACGGGATTGTGCTCAAGGAAGTGTCGTTCCCGGTGCCACCGCCGTCACCGCGTGCGATTGTCGATGCGTTTGCGGCTGCGGTGACGCCGCGCACGAAAGTCATCGAGATCACGCACATCACCAACCTTACCGGACAGATCCTGCCCGTGAAGGACATCATGGCGATGGCGCGGCCGAAGAACATCGAGGTGTTTGTCGATGGCGCGCATGCGTTCGCGCACTTTCCGTTCACGCGCGATGGCCTTGATGTGGACTACTACGGCACCAGTCTGCACAAGTGGCTGCTCGCGCCGATCGGCACCGGATTTCTCTATGTGCGCAAGGCCAAACAGAAATCGATCTGGCCGTTGATGGCGGCGTCGGCCGAGCAGGACAACGATATCCGCAAGTTTGAAGAAATCGGCACGCATCCGGCTGCCAACCACAACGCGGTGGCGGTGTCGCTCGCCTTTCATCGCGCGTTGGGCGCGGGGCGCAAATATGCGCGTCTGGTGTATCTGCGCGACCGATGGGCCACGCGTCTGGTTGCGGAAGGCAAGGGGCGGGTGAAGATGCTCACGCCGACCGATCCCGCGTGGGGTGGTGGCATCGGCTTTCTGAGCGTGGACGGGCTCGATCCGGGGAAATTGGGCAACTGGCTGTTCGGGCAGCACCGGGTCGTGCAAACACCCATCACACACCCCGAGTTCAGCGGGATCCGCATCACGCCCAACGTGTATACCACTCTGGACGAGATCGATCGATTCAGCGAGCTCGTGCTGCGCGCGTTGCGCAACGGCATTGCGTGAGCTGCGTCTCTCTGCGCTGCTGTCGACGTCTTCCTGACCCATACATGATCATTTCTTCCATGCGCCGCGTTTCGCGAGGCGCTGTGCGCGCCGCGGCGCTCGCTGTGGCCGTTTCGTTGCCGGCGGCGCTTTCTGCGCAGGCGTTTGAAGGCAGCATCACCATGCGGATGACTGCGGGCGGCTCCAACGGGGGCGTTCAGGACATCGAGTATCTCGCGCGTGCCGGCAATGTGCGCATCAATCTCAACACGCCCGGTGGCGCGCTCGCGATTCTGAGCCTCGCCACCGAGCAGAAAGTGTTCTTGATGATGGACGCGCAAAAGTCGTACAGTGAGATCTCCGGCGCCGACCAGAACCAGTTGGCCACGGCGACCGAGGCGACGGTGACGATGCAGAAGACCGGACGAAAGGAGACGGTCGCCGGCTACGAGTGCGAGCATGTGATCGTCGAAACGCCAGCGGTGCAGGGGCGCGCCGCGCAGCGCACCGACGTGTGCATGTCGAAAGCGTTGGGACCGTTCATCAATCCCATGAACGCGATGGCCGGCAGTCGCGCGCCCACCTGGCAGCGTCAGCTCGAGGCGCAGGGTGGTTTTCCGCTCAAGGTGACGGGCAGTGATGGCACGGTGATGCTCGAGGTCACGACGGTGACCAAGCGTCGCGTGAGCGATGCAATTTTTCGCATTCCCGACGACTTCAACAAGATGACCTTGCCTCGTCGTCCGTGACATACGGACGACGCTCGCTCAACGCGCGGCACGGATGGGCGGACTCGTCGATCGTTGCGAAACGACACGGCAAAACGACACGGCAAAACAACACGGCGAACCGGTGTGCACCCCGGCGCTGAAACCTCCGTCACGCGGGCGCGTTAGGGTGAGCAGACGAGCGGCCGACCGTCACGAGGATGTGACCCGGCGCCACCTGTTCCACTCGAGGCAATCATGATCACGTTCATTCTGTCCTTCGCCATCGCCACGGCGGTCGCATTCATTCTGCATGGGTCGACGCGCCGGTTCGTGCGCAATCGACTGCGCTACGTGGATGCGGTGCAAAAAGCACTCGCGCCATGGGCGGCGGGCGGCGCGGCATTTCTCGTGGGTGCGCTGCTGGTGCCCGTGCTGCCTATCGTCGGCATCGGCACGGCGCTGACGGCTGCCTTGGCCGTCGGGTCTGGCGTGGCGGCTGGCGCCCGTGACATTCGTCAGGGCGCCCCACCAGTGGTCTACGGCCGCTGACCGCTGCGACGGGCGCTACATCCAGTATTCGTACTTGCCCGTCGCAAACACGTACGCCGACAAGGCGCCGTTGGTCACCGCATGTACCAGGACGATGTCGCCAAGCGATTTCGTCTTCCAGAACCACCAGTTGTAGATCAGTCCGCACAACAGCCCGACTTCCCAATACGGGCCGTGTTCCAGCGCAAACAGCACCGACGACGCGACAAAGGCCATCGTGGTGTAGCGCGCCAGTGGCACGGTCTGCCAGTTGGGATTGACGATCCAGCGGGGCAGCCAGCCGCGCCAGAACAGCTCTTCAAGAATCGGCACAAGCAGTGTCGCGCGGACCATGCGCAACGTGACAACCAGTGGATCGGCGAGATCGGCGGGAGCGATAGAGTTCGTGATCGATCCCGTCAGGCTGTTCTGAAACAGCCAATGTGCCCGCCAACCCGGCACCAGCAGATCGGGAGCGACCCACATCGCACAGACGGCAACGCCAAGCAGGACACTCCCGACCGCATGTTGCACACGAACGGTGCGGATGAGCGAGCCGGAGAACGCCACGAGCGCCGCCACCAGAATGCCCACCCGGACGATCGACTCCCACGGCTGTACCAACGGCAGGTACGGCGCCGCCGCCAGCAAGGCCATGAAGATCGCAAAGGGCGCCACCCACGGCAGCACCGGATACTTTGTCAGCAGGTTGTTCACACACCCTCCCGCACGAGGATCGCCTGGGCACCGGCAAAGTCGAGCAGCAAGGCGTCCGCTTCGCCGTGCGCAATTCGAACGGTCATGGTGTGCGGGGCCTCAGGATTGTCGGTGTGCAGCAGATCGCCTTCCACTCGATACCGCAACTCGATAACCTGATCCCTGCCACCCACGTCGACGTGATAGCGCAAGCGGCCGTCAGGCCGAAACTCCATGCGCACGCCCGGCGCAAAATCGAGCGTCGGATCCGCGCGGAGGAGGCGCCAGGTGCCCAGTAACCAGGAAGTGACCATGTATGGCAGCGCGAAGAGTCGGGTGTCGTACAGCCGTCGGATATTTAATCGCTGGCGCCACGCTTGGCGCGTGCTGCTGGGAACCGTCGCGGTGCTGTGGCCCGTCGGCACCGCCCATGCGTTGCAGGTGTCACCAGCGGCGCCTGCTGGGCCTCAAGCGCCCGCCGCGTCGGCATCCGCGTCGGCATCCGCGTCGGCATCCGTCATCGCGCGCCCTGCCGCCGGATCACGGATCGATCACGGGCCGTTCGACGCGCTGCTACGCGCACACGTGGTCAACGGATTTGTGGACTACGACGCCTTCGCGCGCGCGCCCGAGTTTGCGCAGTATCTGACGTCGCTGGATCGCGCGCGACTCGAGACCCTCGACGAAGACGAACGGCTGGCCTTCTGGATCAACGTGTACAACGCGTACACGATCCAGCTCATCGTGTCGCATCGCGAAACGGCGTCGATCCGCAACATCAATCGCACGCTCGGCGTGTTGCGACTCAAGGGGCCGTGGAGCGAACCGCTCGTGCACGCCGCCGGACGCACGCTGACGCTGGACGATGTGCAGCACCGCATTCTGCGGCGGGATTTCGGCGAACCCCGGGTGCACTTCACCCTGGCGTGCGGGGCCATCGGCTGTCCGCCGCTCCGCAGTGAGGCGTACACGGGACCGCAGCTGGTCGACCAGCTCAATGATCAGGCGCACCGGTTTCTGCGACGCTCGCCCGAAAAAAACCGGCTCGAGGAGCGCCTCCTGTTCCTGAGCCCGGTCCTGGTCGCGTTTCGTGACGATTTCGGCCCGTCCCGACAGGATCTGGCCCGCGCGGTGGGCCAGTGGTTTGAAGGCGACGATCGCAAACGACTGGAAAAAGGGCCCATTTTCATTCGGGCGACCCCATTCGACTGGGCACTGAACAGCAAGGCGAACGCGAACCGCAAACCGCTCGCGGCACCGAAGATCGTGCCGCGGGATTCCGTTCGGCGAGCGCCTCCGATGTGACCTCCGGGCGGCGTGCCGCGTCGCATGATGTACCCGCCGCCGCCGTCCGGCCGAATGTTGTCCTACCACCGACCCTGCCTGCAGGGCCGTCCGGAGCCGCCCATGAATCATCGCAGCCGTCGTCCCACCACTCGCGCGCATGCGTTGCGTCTCGATCCGCCGTCGATCCTGCACGGCGGCATTGCGGCGTCCATCACGTTCCTTGTGGCCTGGCTGATTCAGCAGATCTAGGCCACCGCCGCCGTTCGCGGCGGCAGACGAATCGGGGCGACCACCTGTACAGGTGGTCGCCCCGATTTGCTTGCGGACGTCTGGCGAACCGTCAGCGCAGGTGCGGCACGTGTTGACGGCCTACCGCCACGCGGCCGTGGTCATGCCCGACGCATCCTTGGCATACGGCACCCACGCCAAGGCGACCAGTTGCACATGCACATCGCCGCTCTTGGCCTTGATGGCGATCGACTCCAGCGACTCGGCCTGCGCGTCGTAGGTGGCGCCCAACGCGTCAATCTCGCCCTGCAGTGTTGCTTCGAGATCAGCGTACTGTTGCCGCAGTGCCTCGACGCTTTCACTGGCCCGCGTCACATCGCCGCTCTGCTGCGCCGCGCGACCCATGCCGCGTGCCGCCGTACCCACCTTGCCCACGGTGCCCGCGCCGATCTTCCCGCGACCGAAAATGGCGCCCAGAATCGCGCCGCCCACCGAAATGGCGGTATCCATCTTGGCCTGACTGGCCTGCGCCTGCTCGCGCTGCACCGCCTGCTCGGCGCGTCGGATGCGCTCCTGCAAGGCCGCCAGTTTCGTGGCGTACTTGCCGCGCATCGTTTCCACCTTCGCATCACGACCTTCGCGCGATTTCTGCTGCAGTCGAATGCGG
>JAGNMU010000332.1 GCA_017991005.1 Gemmatimonadaceae bacterium
CCACCGCGGCGATGGCATCGAGCTCGTAGCCGATACCAGCGATGGGCTGCGCTGAGTTGAGTCGTGCCACCAGGAGCGTGGCACAGCACGCCGCACTGGCACCGGAGAGCGCATACGCGATGATCTTGTACCGTCCAACCGCGATGCCGGAGAGCGCCGAAGCTTCTTCGTTGCCGCCGATGGCGTAGGTATACCGGCCGAGCACGGTGCGCGTGAGCACCACGTGTGCGATGGCGTACAGCGCGAGCATCGCGACAACGGGCAATGGGATGCCGGCCAGCCGACCGGTCGCCATGCCGCGAAACGTGTCGGAGAACCCGGACACCGGACGGCCGTCGGAGAGCAGCAGCGCGGCGCCGCGCGCGACACTCATCATGCCGAGCGTCGCGATGAAGGGGGGCAGACGGCCTGCGGTCACCAGCACCCCGTTGACCACACCGCCGGCGACTCCTGCCGCGACACCCACCCCGATGGCGAGTGGAACCGGCACGTTGTTGTGTAACGCCAGCGCCAGCACGACGCCGGTGAGCGCCACGAGCGATCCCACCGACAGGTCGATGCCCCCGATGAGAATGACGAACGTCATGCCAATCGCGATGATGCCGATCAAGGCACTCTGCTCCGCGACATTGCGGAGATTGTCGAGTGTCGCAAAGAAGGGTGACGCAATCCAGAGCGCCAGGCACAACAGCAGGAGACCAGCCGCCGTCCCCGCTTCCCGGCTTCGGATCACAGACAGACGCACCGACACACGCGACGTATTCACCGGCCCGCGCTGATCAGATGCGCCACGAGGCCCGTGATGCCACGCCACCCAGCATTGGCCCCCGCAGCGACATGCGCGCGCCGCACCGCGATCTCGAGATCGTCGCCCGCCACGAGTCGCGCAAACACCGTCGCGCCCCAGACATCGCCGCAGCCGGTGGGATCCACGTCACCGTCAAGCACGTGCGGGGGTGGCACGGTAGCACTCGTGATGCCACTCGTGATCCCGTCCGCGTTGCCCGACGTGAGATCACGACGGACACGCAGCGATCGGAATCCCTCGCGGGTGTCATAGCGCACGCCGCGTGGCCCGAGTGTCACCAGTGTTGCACTGGCGCCGGCGCGGAGCGCCAGGTCGGCGAGTGCATCGGCATCAGGCGCGAGCATGCGCATCTCCTCTTCGTTGACCTGCACCAGATCGCAGCAACCGCACCAGCGTTCCGCGTGCGCCAGCGGCGTCAGCGCTCGCACGCCCCGATCGTCGGGACGCCACAACATCATGTGCACGTCCATGTAGATGGGGCCCGCGAACGCGCGGCGGATGCGCTGCATCGTGGCCAGATCCACTTCCACGCCGCTCAGAAAATTCACGTAGAGCGCATCGAGATTGGCGTCCCGCAGAATGGGTTCGAGTTCTTCCCACGTCCACGGCGGTACGCCGCCGCTCATGGTTTCGACGCGTTCGGCGTTCGAGTAATAGCGAAGTTCGGAGCGATTGTTCATCTCCGGCACCTCCCGCAGTTCGGCGTCGCGAGCCACCCGACGCAGTCCCGCGAGATACGCGCGTGCGTCCGCAGCGACATCCGCGCCGACTTTGATGAGCGGCACGATCTCCCAGTTCGCAGTGAGGGCCGCATCGAGCCCGCTCAGCGCATAGGCAATGCCGCCCCACCCTTCCGACCAGACCGTGGAGGGTGGAGCGCCGTAGATGCGGTCTTTGACAAGCGTGCCCAGCACGCCGACGCGAAAGGTTTCGGGCATGCGGGTAAGATAGGCGCTGCGCGGACGCTCCGCCGCCGCTACTGCAGTGCCTTCACGCCCAGCGTGTACCGCGCGATCCACTCGTATTCGCGCTTCATGCGATCAAGCTGGTGGTAGTACTCCGACAACCCGTGCCCTTCGCGGGGATAGAACACCAACTCGGTGGTTTTGCCGCGATTCTTGAGCGCGCGATAGAACTCCATCGGCTGCCCGATCGGGACGCGCTCATCGTTGCCACCGTGCAGAATCAGCAGTGGTGTCGTGACCCGGTCGCTGTAGCTGATGGCGGACCGTTCGAGATAAAACTTGATCGATGGATTCACCAGCGAGCCGTCATACTGGGGCATGCCGTTGAAGAACGTATCGATGTATCCGGGGATGTCGGTGGTGCTGGCCATCGACAGCAGCGACGGCAAACCGGCGCCCATCATGGCTGCCTTGAAACGTCCGGTTTGTGACACCACCCACGAGGTCATGTAACCGCCATAACTCCATCCCTCGAAGGCCATGCGCGTGGAGTCCACGACGCCGCGTCGGATGAGCTCATCAACGCCTGTCATGATGTCGCGATAGTCGCCGCCACCCCAGTCAGGGATGTTGCCGCGCATCCACTTCTCGCCATAGCCGGTCGAGCCGCGCGGATTGGGATAGAACACTGCCCACCCTTGCGCCGCCCAGCTCTGGCCCGGGCCCGCGCCCCCCTTGAAGCCATTCGTATGGGCCGACGTGGGACCGCCATGCGCCGACACGATCAGCGGCACCTTGCTACCAGCAGTGTAGCCCACCGGCGTGAGCAACACCCCTTCAACAGGCGACCCGTCCTTGCTCTTCCACGTCACCACATCGGACGCGCCCAGCGCCACGTCGGCGAGCCACGGATTCGTATTGGTGATACGGGTCGGTGCGGCCATCGACGCATCCTGCGTATACACTTCGGCGGGCCACGACGGCGTATCGAAGATGAACGCCATCTTCTGCCCATCACGACTGGCCGAGGCACCGGCCACCACCACATCCGTGGTCAGCTTCCGGTAGCGGCGCGTGGCGATCGTGTAGCCGTAGAGACTTTGCCACACGCGGTCACTCGCGCTGAACCACAACTGCGACCCGTCAAACGACCAGCGCGGCTGCCCCACGCTTACATCGAACGAGGGGTGCGCGTGATCGGTACGCGTGCGCGTGGCCACATCCCACGTCACCAGATGAGCATTGCGAATGGTGCGCGGCATGATGCCGTCTTTGTAGGCCTTCCAGTCATGTCCGTTGGTGGTGAAGGCCAACTGCATCCCATCCGGCGAAAACTGCGGCGTGCTCTCGACGTCGTGCGTCGTGGTGATGGCGTCCAGCGTCCCGGTGGCGATCCGTACCAGATAGGCGTCGCGGCGTTCATCGCGGATCAGCGTAGTTGGCGATGCGTCGAAGGCCAGCGTGCTGCCGTCGGGCGACCACGAGGGCGCGCCGCGCACGGTGAATGCACCGCTGGTCACTTTGGTGGCCTGTTTTGTGGCGACGTCGACAACCCACAGATGATTGAGACGCAGATCGCCCTCATACACCTTCGGATCGTCGCGGCGTCGGAGCCGCGCCTCGGCCTCACGGGTCAGCGTATCCGGGGTGAGATACGCGATGCGCGTGCCGTCGGGCGACCACGCGTAGGCCACGATACCATCGCGCGCGTGTGTCAGTTGCCATGCCTCGCCGCCATCGGCATAGAGCAGCCAGATCTGCGGCCGCGGTCCGTCGTCACCGGTCGCCGCGCCTCGCGCGCTGACAAACGATATGCGACTACCGTCGGGCGACCATTGCGGCTGTGATTCGCCACGCTCGCTCGCGGTCAGTTGTCGCGCCGCGCCGCCGGCAAAGGGCACAATCCAGACATGCGAACGGCGCTCATGACGGTCGCCCAGCGCCGTGTCCCCTCGCGCCGGCGCGGCATTGGGATGCTCCCACGCCGACACCGTGTAGAGAATGCGATCACCGGCCGGCGACAGCGCCACTCCACCCACCGCCCGAAGACGCATGATGTCGTCGCTCGACATGGGGCGCTTCGTCTGCGCCGCCAGCGGCGCGGCGAACGAGGCCACGAGTGTTACGGCGCACGCCACCCTGCGAATCACCGCGCGGGCAGGCGTGACGGTCAAGGGATTCATAGACGGGTGAAGCAAAATCGGAGGCTCCGGGGCGAGGGGTCGGCACTAATATGCCGTCCATTCGGGAGGACACCACCCACGCACCGGTGGCTTCGGCCGCCCCGCGTAGCGACACCACATGGCGACACCACATGGCGACGTCACGCGGCGCGGCACACTGTGACGCATGTCGCATGGCGCACTTCACAGGGCGGCCGACCGAGACATACTTGAGCACGCGCGTGCCCGATCGGTCACCACAGTCGGATGACACGCTCGACACCTGCGCTCATTCGCGAGTGTTGCATGCCACACACCAGGCCGGACGACACACCAGTGCAGCACGCGCGGCCACCGCGCGTGCTGATCATGAGTGTGGTGCGTTTTCTCCGCGAGGGCATGGCACATGCCCTGGAATCGGAGGGGATCACCGAGATCCTGCTCGCGTCGGCACAGACGCCATTGGCGCACTTGCGCTCTCCGATCCCTGATCTGGCCGTAGTGGATGTCTGCGATCACCGGATGGTGGAGCGCATGCGTCAGCTCACCACTGGCGTTCCACCGCTTCGCGTGATTGCCTTTGGCGTCGACGAGTCCGAGGATGAGATTCTCGCCTGCGCCGATGCCGGCGCGTCCGGCTATCTGGCGCGCGACTGTTCCGTACAGGATCTCGTGGCCGCGATCGAGCGCGTGCGGCGCGGCGAACTGCTCTGTTCCACCCGCGTCGCGGTCGTGCTCCTTCGCGAGCACGCGGCGCACACCCAGTCGGCGTCATCGGACATGGTGACGTCCCTGACGCACCGCGAGCGTGACGTGCTGCGACACGTGCAGCGCGGGCTGGGCACCAAGGAGATTGCCGCGCTGCTCCACATCAGTCTCACCACCGTCTCCCATCACGTGCACGCCCTCCTGCACAAAATGCACGCAAGCAGGCGCGCAGCCGCCAGCGCCGCGATGCGCGGATTTCTGGACGGTCGCCCCGACGCCCGCTAACGAATCGCGTTCGGGCGTCGCGCTTACAGCTTGGGTCGTTCCCGCAGCCACTCCGTGTTGCTCTGATACTTGTGTGCGACGGAGAGGATGAGGTCGTCGTTGTAGAGATTGCCCGCGATCTGCGTGCAGATCGGCTGCGGATTGAGTGGCGCGGGTGGCGCCGCCGGCGCTGCGGTCGAGTCGCCGCGACCTCCGCGTCCTCCGGCGGCACCCGGCGCGCCCGCTCCGCCCGCGCGGCCGCCGCCGCCCGGTGCGCGCACGCCGAAGCCCATCGGCACCACGGCCACCGGATGTCCGGTCTGGGCATGCACCCCGGTATCCGCGGCGCCCACGTACACATCGATATCGGCCAGATACGCCTGCCACGCGGTGATCAACTTGTGTCGGCGTCGCTGTGACTGGAGGAAATCCATCGCCGTTGGTGTACGCCCCGGCACCCAGCGGTTGAGTTGCCCG
>JAGNMU010000333.1 GCA_017991005.1 Gemmatimonadaceae bacterium
CGAACGGCGCTCACCGAGGGCGCGTGGGAAGTCACATCGGCGGAACTGTCACCCGATCGCAAGTGGTTCTGGCTGCACACCAGTGAAGAATCCCCGTTTGTCACGCACTTCTATCGCATGGCGATCACCGGGGGCGCGCGAGAGAAGTTGACCTCCGCGCACGGCGGCCATCGCGTGGTGGTGAGCCCCGATGGCCGACGCGTGGCGGATGTCTACTCGCAGGCAAACGTGCCGCCCGAACTGTTTCTCAGTGATCTGAAGGGCGGCGCGCCGGTGCAGTTGACGACATCGACCTCGGAGGCGTTTCGCGCCGGATCGTGGATCAAGCCGTCCATCGTGAAGATTCGCGCAAGCGACGGCGTGGACGTGCCAGCACGCATCTACAAACCACAGGAAATGGGGGCACAGCCAAACGGCGCCGCGGTGATATTTGTGCACGGCGCGGGGTATCTGCACAATGTGCACGACTATTGGAGCAGCTACGCGCGCGAGTACATGTTCAATCACTTGCTCGCATCCAAGGGCTACGTCGTACTCGACATCGACTATCGCGCCTCGGCCGGCTACGGGCGCGACTGGCGGACCGCGATTTATCGGTGGATGGGTGGACGCGATTTGGCCGACCACGTGGACGGCTCGCGCTGGCTGCAGAAGGAGTACGGCATCAACCCCGAACGTATCGGACTGTACGGCGGCAGCTACGGCGGTTTCATGACGCTGATGGCACTCCTCAACGCGCCAAAGGAGTTCGGTGCCGGAGCCGCGCTGCGCAGCGTGACGGATTGGTCGCACTACAATCACGGGTACACGGGTGGCATCCTCAATTTGCCGCAGGACGACTCGTTGGCGTATCGCCGCAGCTCACCGATCTATTTCGCCGAGAACCTCGAAGATCCCCTGCTGATGGCGCATGGCATGGTCGACACGAACGTGCACTTCCAGGATATCGTGCGCCTGTCACAGCGGTTCATCGAATTGGGCAAGACCGGATGGGAACTGGCCGTGTACCCCGTCGAAGATCACGGCTTTGTGCGTCCGTCGTCGTGGACGGACGAGTACACACGCATCTTTGACCTCTTCGAGCGCACCATCGGTCCTCGAGGGAGCAAAGCGCCGAAGTAGACTTCGCCCCTGTGGCTGCGCGGCGCTACTTGGCGCGCGCAGCCACCGGGGCCGAGGTCAGCGCCAACGACGCAAGCACCGCGAGTCCGGCGCCCATGGTAAATGCGGTTGATGCGCCGTATCGGTCCCAAATGGCGCCAAAAACCACCGATGCTGGCAGCGCGGCGAGTCCGATGGTGGCGTGATACCAACCAAAGGCACGGCCGCGAACCGATGCCGGCACGAGGTCGGCGATGAGCGCCTTTTCCGTTCCCTCGCTCAGTCCAAAGACCACGCCGTAGACAGCAAACAGGGCCCAGGCGTGCCACGGTGCGTTGGCGAACGCGAAGCCGGCATACACCATCGCATAAAGCAGCCAGCCGCCGATGATGAGCGGTTTCCGGCCGACGCGATCAGAGAGCGCGCCACCAGGAGTGCTGGCAGCGCTCTTGACGACATGCAGGACGACCCACAGCAGCGGGATGAGCGTCACCGACACGCCCAACTGATTCGCACGCAGAATCAGAAATGCGTCGGTGGAATTGCCGAGGGTGAAGATGGCGATCGGCAGCATGACGCGCGCGAAACCCGCCGGCATCGCGACCGCGGTGGACTCATGCGATGTCAACATGGCGGCAGGGGGATCGGCGGTCGCCACGGGTTCGCGGACCCAGAAGAGCGCGACCAGCACAGCCAGTGCGCCAGGTATCGCGGCCACCCAGAACACATGGCGCACCGGCATCGCCAACCATCCCAGACAGGCCATTGCAATCAACGGTCCAGCGACGGCACCGGCGTGGTCGGCCGCGCGATGAAAGCCGAATGCCCTGCCGCGCAGTTCGACGGGCGTCGAGGCGGCCAGGAGCGCATCGCGCGGCGCACCGCGCACGCCTTTGCCGACGCGATCGGCGAAACGAATCGCCAGCACCTGTGATGTGGTCTGCGCGATCGCGACGAGTGGTCGCGCAAGTGACGCGAGCGCATACCCGGCTACGATCAATGGCTTGCGGCGCTGCACCCGGTCGGACCACCAGCCACTTGCCAACTTGAGCAATGACGCGATCGCTTCCGCTCCACCTTCAATCAGGCCGACGGTGCGCGCCGATGCACCCAAGGTGGTGGTCAGGAAGAGCGGGAGCAGCGGCGCGATGATTTCGCTGGACGCATCCGTGAGAAAGCTGACCACGGACAGCGCCAGCACATTGCCTCGCGGGCGCCAACCCTTCGCGGGTGTTGTAGACGCGGCCATTCCGTGAACCTTGCGGTAGGCGCGCGCTCCCGTCAATTACCAGTCGTGTCTATTCGCACACGCCCCCGTGCAGGCCCGCGTGACGTCTTCTCCGTTGGCGCCGATGTTGCGACGCTGTTTGAAGACGCCGCGTTGACGGCGTCAGCCGTCCGGCTTGCGGGCATGGCCGACATGACGTTGCAGCGGCAGATCGCGCTGGCGTCGATTCCCGCGCCGACTGGACAGGAACACGAGCGCGCCGCTGCCGTCTGTGCGGCACTGCGCCGCGCAGGCATGCCGGAGGTTCGTCAGGATGCCGCGGGAAACGTGATTGCCACGCGACCAGCTACGGTTGACACACGACACGCGTCGATGCGCGGCGCGGGCCCCGTGGTGGTGATGGCGCACCTTGATACCGTCTGTGATCACGGCACGCTTCCAGCGTTGCGCGAAGAAGGGTCGCGCGTGCTGCTGCCGGGCATCGGTGACAACGGCCGGGGATTGGCGGCGTTGGTGAGTATTGCCCACGTCCTTGCCGAGGCGTCGCTGCCACTCGATGGCACCGACGCCATCGAGTTGGTGGCGACGGTCGGTGAAGAGGGACTCGGCAATCTGCGCGGTGCACGACACTACCTCGACGAGCGGGCCAGGCAGCACGCCCCAGTGCCGCGTGCGGTGATTGCGCTGGATGGCCCCGGAGACACGCTCGTGGTGCATCATGGCATCGCGTCCCGCCGGTGGCGTATTTCGTACGACGGCCCCGGGGGGCATCCATGGGCCGACACCACCGCCGCCAATGCCGTGCACGCCGCAGCGACCGCGATGGCCGCCATCGCGCAGTTGAGCAACGCGCAGCCGCATGGTGTGCGAATCACCATGACCCGCATGGGTGGCGGTGAATCGCTGACATCGATTCCGATGCACGCGTGGTTTGATCTGGACCTCCGCTCGCTCGATCCCACGGCCATCACGCGGGTGTCGGAGACGGTGCGGCAGACCGTGACCCGCGCCAGCGACCCATGGCATCCGCGTATGCAGTTGCTGGGCGATCGTCCCGGCGGATCGCTTGACGCGTCGCATCCATTGGTTGCACTCGCCGCCGCCGCTACGGTGTGGCAGGGTGTGTCTCCGCAATCGGCGTCGGCGTCCAGCGATGCAAATGCGGCACTCGCACGCGGCATTCCTGCGATCGCGATCGGCGCCGGTGGCAGCGGTGGCGGCGCGCACACCGAGCACGAGTGGTACGACGACCAACACGGCGGCCGCGGACTGGCACGCGCGCTCGGCGTCATCGTTGGCGCGACCCGACTCCAGGCGCTCGCGCCGAGGCGCTAGACAGCCTCGAACGCCGGCGCGCTTGGATGTGTGGTGAAGACTTGCGCCCGATGCGCCACGTTCGGAAACAACTTCACGTAGCGGTCGCGCCAGCGCGACGCAAAGCGTTCCGCGTGCGCATCGGGCAACATGGCCCACACGCTGCCGCCAAACCCCGCACCAAACGCGCTGGACGCAACCGCACCCAGCTCGCGCGCCAGCGAACAGAGGCGCACCGTTTCCGTGATCTGGTTCTCGAGCGCCAGTTCCGCGCCGTGCTGCGAGCGCGCAACGACCTCAGCAAACGAATCGAGCCGTCCGGCGTCGAGGGCATCGGCAGCAGCGGGCACGTGCACCCACGACTCGTCGACGAACTGGCGCACACGCGCTTCAAGCTGCGCCGCCGTGAACTCCGCCGTTCCGGCGTTCCGCGCAACACGCAGGAGTTCCTCGGGCGCCTCGCCGGTCGGTTCGCCGCCAGCCGCCTCGCGACACACGTCCGCCAAGGTACGCGCCGTGCCTCCGGCGGCGTTCCATGCATGCACGAGATGATGAGCCGTGCGGGCCACCCGGTTGTATCGATCGCGCGCCGCGCCTGTCTTGGCGGCCACGACACCGCTCACGGCGATCACAAAGGCGTATCCGGCAGGCCAGACGACTTCACGCTCGTGACGCACGGGAGACCATCCAAACACATCCAACTTGCCCGGTGCACAACACAGAATCGCCGTCTGGTCCTGCGCACCGCCCAGCGTGCCGACACCTCGTTCGCCGGTGAGCGCGCCAAAATCGAGTCCATTCTCCATCGCCCCGACGTATCCAGCCAACGCCGTTCGCATCGCGAGTTGCTCGCGCCAACGCTCGGTATCCGGGAGGCGACTCAACGCGGAGAGGGCCAGCGTCAGTCCGACCACCAATGCGCTGGAACTCGATACACCGGCTGCGGGCGGCAGACTGCTCGAAATCGCAATGTCCGCACCGATCAGTTGCTGATCGAAGTTGCGCGCCAGTCGATTGACGACGGTGCGCGGATAGATGGACCACGGCAGCGACGCCTGTGTGGCCACCGCTGTTGCGTCGAGATCGACAACCGTAGACTCACGCCGTTTCGCGTCGCGCAAGACGACCCGGCGATCATCACGCGGCGCGGCGACCAGCACGATCCCGCGCTCAACGGTGCACAGCAGCGAGCGCCCACCGGCGTAATCCACGTGCTTTCCCAGCACTTCGATGCGGCCGGGGATGATCCACCGTCGTCGTCCGTCACGGGGCACCTGCGCATCGTCAAGCGCGCGATCGGCATCGCGGATCAATCGCTGATATCGGTCGAGCACATCCTGGGGGAACCCGGTGTGGTCGAGGTGCGCCGTGACGACCGTGTGGTCGAGCCCGGGAAATTCCGCGTAGCTCACGGCCGCGGCGTGAGCGTCGACAGGCGCTGCGCAACGGCCGCGATGTCCGCACGCTGCGACAGGTCGAGCACGGGGAGCGCCATGCGCTCGGCCCGTACGACGGTGCCGTCCGCAATCGCCAGTGCAACGGCTTCCGGCAGTTCAAACTCTCCACGCACCGACCGGGGAACACGCCGGCACGCATCGACAATCGCCGGCGAGATGCTCCAGCAGTTCATGCCCACCCATCGCGCATCGTCCGACGCGAGGTCGATACGATTAC
>JAGNMU010000334.1 GCA_017991005.1 Gemmatimonadaceae bacterium
ACCGTGTCTTGTCCGCTGACCTGGCGCGTCTGCGTACCGCCACAGCCGGCCGGCCGAGTGACGACGTGTTCTACCTCAACCGGCTCGTGGCGGGGGCCCACAACCTGCTGTATCGCCGTCAGTCCTTCACCTTGTCGTCGGTGTTCAGGTATCTGTTTGGCGCCGTGCCCGCTGAGATTCGCCGCTCGTGGCGTCCAGTGGCGATCGCGGCGCTGATGCTGTTCGGTCCGATGGCGATTGCGGCGAGGGCGGTGGTCGTGCAACCGTCCGTTGCGGGACAACTCGTCGGTCCGGCGATGCTGCAGCGCGCCGACGACGGCGTCGCGCGTGCCAAGGCCGGCACCGGCTACATTCCCGACCCCCAGATCCTCCGCCCGGTCATGGCGTCGCGCATTGTGACGAACAATGTGCAGGTGACGTTTTTTGCGTTCGCCGGGGGCATCGCCGGCGGGGTCCTCACGATGCTCCTGCTCGTCATGAACGGCATCAGCATCGGCGCGGTGATGGGCCTCTACCAGAGCAAGCAGATTTTTCCGCTGCTGCTCGCCTTCATTGCGCCGCACAGCGTGTTCGAATTGTCGGCGATCTGTCTTGCCGGAGGCGGTGGATTGCTCATTGCCGCCGGCATGCTCCTGCCCGGCCAGCGAACGACAACGCGTGCGCTCGTCGAGAATGGACGTCGTGCGATCACCCTCATTGCCGGGGCCGGGTTTCTGCTGGTGTTTGCGGGCGCGCTCGAAGGTTTTGTCTCACCACGTGTCGACGTCGCGTTGTCTGCCAAGGTCGGCATTGCGGCGCTGTCTGCCGTGCTGCTTGCCCTCTATGTCGCCGCACCCAGGCGGACCCGCCCGTTCGCGTCGGTCAGAGCGCGCCGCGCGACTTGAGTTCCAGATATCGATTCACCAAGGCCGCCGTCATCGCCGTGGGCGAGACATCGAGCACGCTGGCGCCAGCCCGCCGCATCCGCTCCAGCACCGCCTCGCGCGCCTGCAACAGCTCTTCAGCCGCCGCCGCTTCGTAGAGCGCCGTGCTGGTGTCTCCTGCAGCCGGGTTGGCCGCGGCGATCACGGCGTCGTTGCGCAGGGCAACCACCAACACCAGATGACGTGCGGCGCTGCGGGATACATGCGCCAGGAGCGCCTGTGACGCGCGCACATCGATGACATCGGTGAAGAGCACCACGAGCGCGCGCTTCTTCTGGTTGGCCGCGAGAAACCGGAAGGCCGACGCATAGTCGGGCTCGTGCGAACTGGCGATGACGGGCACAAACGCGTCGCGAATGGCCTGCAGCGCCCCCCGACTCTTCATGGCCGGCACAAACGCGCGCACCTGATCATCAAAGACGCACGTCCCGACACGGTCACCGGCGTGGGCCGCAATGTCCGTGAGCACGAGTGCAGCGCTCAACGCGTGTTCAAACCGCGGAAATTCACCGACCAGCTGCGTCATGAGTCGACCGGCATCGATCAGTGTAAACACCGTCTGCGATCGTTCGATCGTGAACTCGCGCGTGATCAGCGTGCCACGACGCGAGGTGGCTTTCCAGTCGATGTGTCGTGGGTCGTCGCCGCGCACGTATTCGCGCAGTCCGGCGAATCCCTGCCCGTCGCCTTTACGCCGCAGGGTTCGTGCACCGGCCAAACGGAGTCGATGCTGCAGGGCCAGCAGGCGGAATCGCCGCACGCCGCGCAGCGAGGGCACCACGCGCACGTGGTCGGTCGTCGGAATACGCGTGCGACGTCCGATCAACCCCAACGCGGTGGTGATGCGCAGTCCGAGGGCGCCAAACTGCGCGACGCCGCGCACCCGGCCAGTCAACGGCAGGGTTACCGATGCGGCGGCGCCTGCCGATACCGTCAGAACCATCGCGCCATCGGTGCCTCCGCCAAGCGCCGGTGGCATGACATCAAACACGCGTACCGTATATGGACGCGTCGCCGCGTTCTGCACCGAGATCGCGGCGTCGCGGGTGTCACCGATGCCGATCGATTCGGGCAGCAGACGCTGGGCGGTGATCTGCCGTCGTGAGGGGAGCAACAGCAGGTCGAGCGCTGCCGCTCCGGCGGCGAGTGCGCCGCCGGCGATACCCGCCACCACGCCGACACGGCCGGGCAGCATCCAGGGCAGTGACAGGACGGCCGTCAGCGCCGCGAGCCGTCGTTCCGGCACAAACCGCCAGAACAGATCGCGAGGCATCAGGTAGGCGCCGTGATGCGCAGCAGGATGGACTCGAGCACATCGTCTGCCGTGCGCCCTTCGACCTCGAGCTCCGGCGAAATGGCGACACGATGGCGGAGCACGGCCGGCACGCGGTCTTTGACATCGTCGGGCGTCACAAACGCCCGCCCGTCCAGCACCGCCACGGCGCGAGCGGCACGCAACAGGGCGATCGACGCGCGCGGCGACGCACCAAGCGTCAATGACGCATCGTCGCGCGTGGCGCGGGTAATCGTGGCGATATACTCGCGGACGTCGGGTGCGACACGCACCTGATCCACCAGCGCGCGCAACGCGCGGGCGTCGGACTCGTTCACCACCGGTTCCACGAGTGGCGCGCGATGCGACTCCGCATCGAATCCCTGCTCGTGTGCCTCGAGCATCTGCAGCTCGGCGTCGAGCGCGGGATATCGTACGATGGTCTTGAGCAGGAAGCGATCCAGTTGCGCCTCGGGCAGCGGGTACGTGCCCTCGTGTTCGACTGGATTCTGGGTGGCATAGACCGTGAACAAGTCACTGAGTGCGCGCGACGTGCCGTCCGTGGTGACCTGGCGTTCAGCCATGGCTTCCAGCAGGGCGGACTGCGTCTTCGCCGGCGCCCGGTTGATCTCGTCGCCCAGCAGGAGATCCGTAAAGATCGGCCCCGGCTGAAACTCGAAACCGCGGGAGGCGTCCCGCAGCATCGCGATACCGGTCAGATCGCTGGGCATGAGATCGGGGGTGAACTGCACGCGGGTGAAACGCGTCGTCATGGCGCTCGCCAGCGTTCGGACCAGGAGCGTCTTCGCTGTCCCTGGTACGCCCTCAATGAGCAAGTGACCGCGCGCCAGAAATGCAACCAGCGCATCGTCGATGGCGGCATCCTGGCCCACCACGCGCGTGGCGATGGCTGATCGGAGCGTGCTGAGCAGCGCGGCTCCCTGCTCGAGAGTCATCGACGTGGTCACGGGTGTGGGGCGCGAGGTGAGTGTTCGAGAGGTGACATAGAGCAGTACAGTGGTTGACGTGTCGGCATGGGTGGGGTTCAGCGCGCCCGAAGGTACTGTTCGATGCGAATGACGGCATCCCCGACGGCCAGAAAATCGCGTGAAGGCACGCGCGTCTCGAGCGCGTGCAACAGCCGGTCGACATCCGCGGCCAGCGCGGGATGCCTCGACGCGATCTGACGGAGATAGTCGGCGTCGGAGCCGCCGCTGCGCGACGCGCCGCGATCGAGGCGACGTCGCATACCGTGCACGAGGCGCGCCGCACCAGTGCGCGTCGCGCCCACCTGTGCGTACGCACGCGCCAGCGCGTCCACGTGCTCGAACGGCGATCGACGTTCCACGCGGGACACATCCACGGGTCCCACGCCGCGTGGGGCCATGGCGAACAGGAACAGCAGCGATGCGAGCAGCATGCCGGACAGCGTCCGCCCCGGAGGTGTCCCCGAGAGAAACCGCGTTACGGCACCGAGCATGTCCGTGCGATATGCCAGCCGCGCACCATATCCGTGATGATACTCATCAAAGCGCAGATCCCGCCTGGTGGCGCGCTCAGGCGTAAGCACCGCGAGAGCGCGGGCGGCGGCCACATCCAGTCCGTGGACACAGACGCGCAGCGCGTCATTGCGCAGCACGTCCGGGTCGGCCGCCACCACCACACGCCCCCGTCCCAACGTCGCGACCAGCAGCGCCGGGGCGTCGTAGGTGCGCACACGCGGCGGCTGGCCCGTGATGGAATCGCTGGATGCCGTCACACGAACGGCGATCAACGTGTCCGTCACGCGAAGCGGGGAGTGATTCCCCACCTGCACAGCGCGCAGGAACGCACGGTCGGAGGTCCACAACCGTTCAAACGATCTGACACGCCGGTCGGGACACGACAGCGCCGTCGTCACCGCATCGACCGTGCCACCACTTAATCCGTCGGAGAGGTGCAGCGAGTCGGCAAGAAGCTGCGTCCCGCGTCCGAGCACGATCAACGCGCGCCCCCCGGCCCGTACACGCTGCAGGAGCTCGCGGGTCTCCACGCTCGACAGCGCCCCATCGGGTGCCAGCACGGCGTCTACGATGGCGGCGTCGCCGGCAAAGCCCGGCTCGCGTGCCCGCGTGACATTCCACCCCGTGCGTTCCGCATACTCCGCGAAGAGTTTTGCCCCCTGCGGATCGGTGGAATACGTGCTGAGCCTCGGGTCCCCGTTGCGACCGGTCACCGGCGTTGCGGCAAACAGCGCGCTCAGGGTGAGCAGTGCGATCAACAGGGGCAGGACGACGCGTGGCCGGACAAACCACGCGGGCTGCGAAGGCGCGCCAGTCATGGGTGACACCATCCGCGATCATGCCGCATGACGCACACCCAGCAGTGGCGACGCGTCGTGCAGCAATGCCGCGTAGTCGACGGCCGTCAGCGCGTCTTCGCCGTACACGAGTGCATCGTAGCGGCGGCGAAACCGCTGAAACGGGCCGTGCGTCGGTGAGGATCGCCGTCGCAATTCGCGCGCGTAGTCGCCCGTGGTCTTGCTGGGATGGAGACGCACCTCACCGCGTCTCGCGAAGTCCTGCAACACCGCCGCGCAGAGGGCGTGCGCCGCCTCGGTGAAGTTGCCGTCCGCGGCCAGGCGCTGTGCGGCGTCCCACGCGTTGCCCAATTGCTGCCGGGCGACCGGCGAGCGCCGACGCGCCAGTGCGCGCGCATGTCGTTCGTTGAGCAGCAACCGCAGCAGCAGCAACGCGACGACGACGCCGAGTACCGCCAGCGTGATCCGCCGAGAGGTCGGCGTGCCAATCAGCGTCTGCAGAATCTGATCGAACGTGTCGACCAGCAGCTGCCAGAGCCGCGCCGCCAGCGTGTCGGTGGCCGACCGTCGATATGCCGCCTGACCGGCGATGTCCGCCACGGTCTCATGGACCGCGCGCACGTCGACGGTTGGCGGCACGGTGGCGGTCTGCACAACGAACAACCCGGTCGCTGGCACCGCCGTTAACTGCCGCCCACGGGTGCCGCCGCCGTCTGGTCGAGTCGCGACGACAAATGCTCCACGTCAAACCCTTCCGTGCGAATGCGGGCGTCGTAGTACAACACCAGCGTCACGAGCGCCGTGGCCGGATA
>JAGNMU010000026.1 GCA_017991005.1 Gemmatimonadaceae bacterium
CGCGGAGTTCGGCGAGGCGAAGACCACTCGAGTAGAACAGTTCCAGCATGGCGAGATTGCGCACATCGCCAAAGTCGCCGGACTGCGCGCGTGTGGTGGCGTGCTGCAGCAACGTATCCGCCTGCTGGCGGTCGAGATACGCCGGCAATGTGCGCGGCAGACGTGGCGAGCCGACGGCCCGCGCGGGGTTTACATCAACCCGCTCGTCGCGGTGCATCCAGCGATAAAAGCTGCGCACGGCCGACAGTGCGCGTGCGATGGATCGTTTGGCGAGTCCACGGCGCGTGCTGTGCGCGAGAAAGCCGCGCATTTCCACTCGGCCGAGGTCGTTCCAGTCCCAGCTCGCGGTGCCTTTGGTGGCGGCGAGATACGTGCAGAATTCGCGAAGATCCCGGCGATAGGCGCTCACGGTGTTGGGCGAGAGGTCGCGCTCTTTCACCAGATGCGTGAGGTACTCGTCGATCTCGACGGGGAGTGGCGTGACGTCGGCTTCTCTCGACGACTCGTCCAAAACGTCGTCGGAGACGTCGCTGTTTGCCGGACGAGCCTTCCCCTTGGTCACGCGCGCGCCCCCACCAACGTCGCCAACAACTGATGTTCATCGCGCCAGGCTTCCATGGCCGCCAATCCACGCTCGGCGTACGCCACACGCTTCCGTGCTTTGTCGCGCAGCAGCTCCTTCGACGCGCCTTCAAGTTCGTCGAGCAACCCGAAGTTGGCGTTCATCGGCTGGAAGTGTTTGGGATCGGCTTCGCGCAGATAGCGATACAGCGCGCCCATCATGGACGCCGGCGGCGGAATGACTGGCTCATCGCCGGCGAGCATACGCGCGAGGTTGATGCCGGCCAGCAGGCCCGTGGCACTCGACTCGGTGTAGCCCTCGACGCCGGTGAGCTGACCGGCAAACAGCGTGTGCGCCGAATCGCGCAGCGACAGATGGGGCGTGAGTGTGGCCGGCGCGTTGATGTACGAGTTGCGATGGATCGACCCGAAGCGCAGAAACTCCGCGTCGGCCAGTCCCGGGATCATGCGGAAGACGCGCTGCTGCTCGGGAATGCGCAGGCGCGTCTGAAAGCCGACGAGGTTCCACATGCGGCCACCACGATCTTCCATGCGGAGCTGCGCCACGGCCCATGGCCGTTTGTCACTGCGCGGATTTTGCAGCCCGATAGGTTTCATGGGGCCGAAACGCAGCGACTCGCGACCGCGTCGCGCCATCTCTTCGACGGGCATGCACCCTTCGAAGTACGGCACCGCGTCGAACTCATGCGCGGTGAACTGATCGGCGGTGGTGAGTGCGTCGATGAAGGCTTCGTATTCGTCGCGCGTGAAGGCGCAGTTGAGATACGCGCCCTCCTCACCGGCCTCGGACATCGTTTCCTTGCCCCACCGTGAGGCGCGGAACGCGATGGACTGGTCGATCGACTCGAACGACACGACGGGCGCGATGGCATCGTAGAACGCCAGCGACTCGACACCGAGTCGCGCGCGGATCTGCTCGGCCAGTGCATCGCTGGTGAGCGGACCGGTGGCGATGATACCAACGTCGGGCAGCGCAGTGGCTTCTTCGCGCAGTACAGTAATGCGCGGATGCGCGTTGATGCGATCGTGCACATGCTGCGAGAAGATCTCGCGGTCGACCGTGAGCGCTGTGCCACCCGGCACGCGGGACACGTCGGCACACTCGAGAATCAGCGAGCCGAGCAGACGCATCTCGGCTTTCAGCAAGCCGTGGGCGTTGCTGGTTTCGGTGCTCTTGAACGTGTTGGAGCAGACGAGTTCACCGAGCCTCTCGGTGCGATGCGCCGCGGTGCCGCGGACGGGGCGCATCTCGTGCAGCCGTACGGAGATGCCGCGTTCGGCGAGCTGCCAGGCGGCTTCGCTGCCAGCGAGGCCGCCGCCTATGATCGTGACTGTTTCGCCTGTGCGCATTCGTACAAACTAGCCGCTGGCTTTGTGCCGTGTTGCTTGGGTGCGTGGGCTGGGTCGGCGCCGAGGGCTCCCTTTCGCCGCTTTACTGCGGGGGTGGCCGTGCGCCTGACGGCGCCGGCGTCACCCCCGCAGAGGCGGCTGCAGGGAGCCCTCGGCGCCTCCCGATCATCGCGGCGGCGGGTTCGCTGGGGGTGGTGTGCGATTGCTCGTGACGTGTGGTTGTCTTCGCGCTGCCCGTGAAGCCGAGGTTCGCGGCGGCGACACGTGCGAGTGAGACGCGCTCGTCGGTCGCTTCGGCAAGTGCGAAACCGCTGTTCTACATCACTGCCCGCGCGGCGCGTGCCGAAAGCACACCTAGCGAATTCCGTTCGCCACGCCTACCAGGTGATCTGTAGACTGCTAGGACAGTCGAGTGACGATCTGAGCTGGCGTACGTGCCGGAATCGGAGATTTTCGAAAGTCTCGCACGTTTCGCGTGGCAATACACTCGGCAGCGCAGGCGAGGGCTGCGCCAACCTGCATCGCATCCTCGAAATCCTTGAATGCCAACGCAGAGGCAGCCCGCAGGTGGACCGTGGTTGTTGGCGCTATCTCGACAAACTGCATCATTTCGTCGATGAACCGGCGCGCCGCAGGGGCGCCTTGTCGTGCCGACACGAGGTAGAAGAAATTCGATACCGTGTGCCATGCCACGAAACCGCGGGCAGCGCCACGCTCAACAACGTCCAAAAGTGCCGCCGCGTCATCGACATACGGACGACGTTCGAGCGCGAGATCGATCAGGACGTCGGTATCCAGCAGGACAATCACAGGTACTTCTTCGCCAACGCGTCGAATCGTTCGTCGGCGTGCTCAGCGGGGACAAACTGTCCGCGCCAGCGCGAGGCGAACGAGGGCGTGTCGTCGGCGTCGCTGAGGCGGCGCAGACTGCCCTCGATGATCTCCGACAACGAAACCCCCCGCTCACGCGCGTAGCGTTTGGCGCGTGGCAGTAAGTCCTTGTCGATGGTCACGGTGAGTTTTGTCTTCATGGCCGTATACGTATGGTTTCAGGAGTATACGTATAATGCGACATCCGGATACGAGCGGCAAGGGTTTTGCCGACCAAGCGCCGCGCGGGGCCACGGGCTCCGGCAGCGGTTCTCGTTGCCCGTAAGCCGGCGACGTCAGGCGCCGAGCGTCGGGTAATGCAACCGCAACGGGGCGCGTGGCCCCGCGCGGCGCGTGCCGAAAGCACACCACCAGACCGACGCACAAGCGCCGGCCGAAAGCATACCGTCGCTAGGCGACCTCGGCCACCAACTCCGCCGCGTCGTCGGGCGAAGCCACGTCCCACTCGTTGCCGCACTTGAGACACTTGCGGTACGTGCCGCGGGTCTTGTTGCTCTTGGCCTCGGCGCCCATGTAGCCGCAGTCCGGGCAGGCCTCGAGCACCGGCTTATCCCACACCACAAAGTCGCACGTCGGATAGTTCTCGCAGCCGTAAAACGCCTTGCCGCGCTTCTTGCTGCGCCGCTCCGCGATTTCGCCGCCGTCTTTCGGACACTTGACGCCCGTGGGCATCGAGCGTGTACCGCGACACTTGGGGAACGTGCTGCAACCCAGGAAGTCACCCGACCGGCCATGCCGAATGACCATCGGCTTGCCGCACTCCTGACACATGTGGTTGGTCAGTTCGGCCGGCTTCTTTTCGCCCTTGATGGGACGCGTGTACTTGCAGTTTTTCGGGTGGTTTTCGCAGGCGACGAACGGCCCGAAGAACCCACCCTTGGCCACCAGCTTGCCGCCGTCGAGCGGACAGCGTTCCGTCTCAAGCGCCGACAAGTCGTACGCCTCACCAATGAGCGCGTCGAGATCGTTGTCGTTGAGTGTGCGCTGGAAGGGCGTCCAGAAATCGCCGAGTGCGCGCACCCAACCGATTTCGCCTTCGGCGATCTTGTCGAGTTCTTCTTCCATCAGCGCCGTGAAGCCGACGTTGAACACGTCGGGGAATTTCTTCACCATGACTTTCTCGACGGTTTCGCCGAGTGCCGTGGGGAAGAAACGCCGCTGCTGCAGTTCGACGTAACGCCGGTCTGCGAGCACGGAGATGATGGACGAATACGTGGACGGCCGACCAATGCCGAGTCGTTCGAGCTCCTTGACCAGCGACGCTTCGGAGAAGCGCGGTGGCGGTTCGGTGAAGTGCTGGGTGGGCGTGATCGCCTTGACCGGTACTTCCTCGTGGAGTTCGAGGAACGGCAACGCCTGTTCGTCTTCGAGCGCCTTGCCGTCGCCCTCTTCGCGCGCTTCGCGATAGAGTTTGAGGAAGCCGTCGAACTTGATGACCGAGCCCGTGGCGCGGAACAGATACTGATGGCCGGCGGCCGGGATGTCGAAGTCGACCGTGGTGGTGTCGAACACCGCCGGCGACATCTGCGACGCCATGAAGCGCTTCCAGATCAGTTCGTAGAGTTTGAACTGATCGGCGGTGAGCTTCTTGGCGAGGCGTTCGTCGGGTTTGCGCGTGGGATCGGTGGGGCGCACGCCTTCGTGTGCGTCCTGTGCGTTGGCCTTGCCGCTGGGATAGAGCTGTGCCGTGGCGGCGAGATACTGCTCACCGTGTTCGGCGCGCAGCCAGTCACGCGCCGCGCCAGCAGACGCTTCGGACACGCGCGACGAATCGGTACGCATGTAGGTGATGAGACCCACCGCGCCGTCTTCGCCGCCGATATCGATACCTTCGTAGAGATCCTGCGCGAGCCGCATGGTGCGCTTGGATCCGAAGCCCAACTTTTTCGCGGCTTCCTGCTGCAGCGTGGACGTGGTGAACGGCGCCGCCGGATTCTTGCGACGCTCGCGCCGTTTGACTTCGGTGACGGTGAACTGCTTGCGGCCCTTGAGATCGGCAATGACACGCTCGGCCTCGGGACCATTGGGCAGTTCGGGCTTCTTGCCGTCAACCTGATGCAGTTTGGCGACAAACGCCTGCGCGCCCTTCTGCAGGTCGGCGGCGATGGTCCAATACTCGACTGGCGTGAACGCGCGGATCTCGCGCTCACGCTCGACGATGATACGGAGCGCCACCGTCTGCACACGACCGGCCGAGAGCCCCTTCTTCACGGTCTTCCAGAGCACCGGGCTGGCCTTGTAGCCCACCAGCCGATCGAGCACACGACGGGCCTGCTGCGCTTCAACCTTCTTGTTGTCGATATCCATGGGTTTGGCCATGGACTCGAGCACCTTTTCCTTGGTGATCTCGTGGAACATCACGCGACGAATCGGCGCCGTGACGGCGTTCCGCTTGGGCTGCGTGAGGTACTGCTCGACGTGCCATCCGATCGCCTCACCCTCGCGATCAGGGTCAGTCGCGATAAAGATCTCGCGCGCACCGCGGGCGATGGTCTTGAGATCGGTGAGGATGTCTTCCTTGCCCTCGATGGTGACGTAGTCGGGGGCGAAGCCGTGTTCGATATCGATGCCCAGCTTTTTGGCGGGCAGGTCGCGCACGTGTCCGACGGTCGCGCGCACCGTGTAGCCGCGGCCCAGATACTTGCCGATGTTCTTGGCTTTGGTGGGCGACTCGACGATGACCAGCGACGTGCCGCCGCTGATGTCGATCGGCTCGCCGCTATCGAAGTCGTTGGCGGCAAACGCGGCTTGGGAGCGCGCTCTGGTACTCGCGGACTTGCGCGCCGATGTCTTGCTGGCCGACTTGGCCGCGCCTTTGCCCGCTGACTTTGCGGACGTCTTTGACGCCGACTTTGCCGCAGACTTGGACGCGGGCTTGGCGACGGGTTTTGCCGTGGCTTTGCCTGTGCCCGTGGCCGCAGCCACGTCGGCGATGACCGACGCGGCCTTCTTTGCGACCTTCTTGACCGCTGAAGTCTTTTTTGCCGCGGTCGTCGTGGCCTTCTTGGCCGGCGCCCGCTTCTTGGTGGTGCTAGAAACCTTCTTGGTTGTCATCAGCTCTCAATGTACCTGCGCGCGATCGCTGCCCGACGTGGAGTCGTCAAAACCACCTTCTTCCGCGAGTGCGCGGATCTCCGGCAGACCAATTCGACCATCCACGTGCGTTAACGCTCGCTCGACCAGCTGCTCAAAATCGTGAAGGTTCACTGCGCCGGATCCCCCCAGCATGACCAGGTATCCCCAAGCCTCGGCAGTGAACCGGCCGCGTTCATGCGGCCCCTGCACACGCAGGGGCGCTTCACGCGCCAGCACCGCAGTGTCCCAGACGGGCACCACTGCAGTATCGCTATAAAGAAGCGACAGAATTTCACCGATTTGTCGCCGGTCGTACCCTTGTGACGACAGGTACGCCTCAACCTCGACAACATCGGTGTCTGCCGCGAAGCGTTCGCGCAGATCTTCCAGCACCGGCGTCCAACGATCGTCCATTTCCTAACCTAGCCCCCGGGTCAAGTTGCGGGCAAGCGCCACGACCTTCTCCACAACCTCTTGAGAATCAACAACTTCCACGTCAAGCGCCAAATCGGCCTGGGCGTACAGCGGTTCCCGCGCCTCCCAAAGTCCGGCCAATGTGGCCCGTGGATCGGCCGTTCGAAGCAGCGGACGGACTACCCGGGACCGCGCCAAACGAGCCAGCGCACCGTCGATCGAAATCCGTAAATGCACCACGCGACCGGGCGGGCGGACCAGTTCGAGCACCCCCTCGTTCGTGATCCAGCCGCCTCCCGGTGACAGCACCATGGGCGGCGCGCCGGTCAGTTCCCGCGTCAGCTCAACCTCGCGCCGGCGGAATGCACGCTCACCCTCTGTCGCAAAAAGCTGCGCGACTGACTGCCCGGTTCGCCGCTCGATCTCCGCATCGAAATCGAGAAATGGTCGTCCCAGTACCTTCGCCACGGCGCGTCCCACCGTGGATTTTCCAGCTCCCGGAAGACCCACCAACACCACGTGGCCATCGGTGGGCAGCTCCGCATGCACGCTGTCGGGAGATGCGGATTCCGCCGGCATGCCAGCCTACCCTAACCGCTCGTCGAGGTGCGCGAGGTAGCCATCGAGGTTGCGACGAACTTCGACCAGTGAGTCGCCACCAACCTTCTCGAGCAGCGCATCGGCCACCACAAACGCGGCCATCGCTTCCGCAATGACGCCCATGGCCGGCACCGCCGTGACATCGCTGCGTTCGGCGACGGCAGACGCGGTCTGTCCGGTTGCGATGTCTACGGTCGCCAATGGCCGCATGAGGGTTGAGATCGGCTTCATGGCCACGCGCACCACCAGTTCTTCACCCGTGGTCATACCCCCCTCGGTTCCGCCGGCCCGATTGGTTCGCCGACGCACGTGTCCGGCGCGGGTGCGCCCCGGCGCTGGCTCCATTTCGTCGTGGACCTCGGCGCCGGTCCGGCGCGCGGTCTCAAAGCCCATGCCAATCTCGACGCCTTTGACGGCCGGGATTGACAGCATGGCCTGACCGAGGCGGCCGTCCAGGCGCCGGTCCCAGGAGACGTGGGAGCCGAGGCCTATCGGCAGCCCCGTCACCACGACTTCGCAGATCCCGCCCAACGTATTGCCTTCGCGCTTGGCCAGATCGATGCGCGCGATCATTTCGGCCTCGGCTGAGGCATCGAGGGTGCGCAGTGGCGAGGCGTCGGCTGCCGCGTTGAGGTCGTCGGGCAAGTGGTCGGGACGGGCCGCATCGACCCCGCCAAGGTGCACCAGGTGCGATCCGACACGGATGCCCAGTTCGCGCAGCAGGACGCGGCAGATGGCGCCTGCGGCCACGCGCGCGGTGGTTTCGCGGGCCGACGCGCGCTCGAGGATGTCACGCGCGTCGGTGCGGTCGTACTTGAGGAGACCGGTGAGGTCGGCATGTCCCGGCCGCACACGGGTCACATGGCGCTTGCGTGGGCCATCAGCGTCCTCGGGGCGCGGCGCCGCGTCCATGATGTCGACCCAGTTCTTCCAGTCGCTGTTGCGAATCAGCATGGAAATCGGCGACCCAAGCGACTCGCCAGCGCGTACGCCGGAGAGAAATTCCATGCGATCGGTTTCGATCTGCATGCGGCGTCCGCGCCCGTACCCTTGCTGTCGGCGCGCGAGATCGGCGTCGATGTCGGCAGCGAGCAGTGGCACCCCAGCGGGGAGCCCCTCAAGAATGGACACCAGAGCTGGGCCGTGCGATTCGCCGGCGGTCGTGAAACGGAGCATCAGTCAACGTATTCACCACGCCGCGGAAACGCACGCGGGGGCCGCTGTCGCACACGGCGCACGCAGAACGCGCCGCCCTCCGGCAAGGAGGACGGCGCGTTCTGCACGCAGCTCGACCAGGCGCTACTGGCAGGTCGTCGTGAAATTGTCCGGCAGCGCCACCAGTGTCACGCCGCGAATGGTCGCGGCCACCAGGACGATCGTGCCGTCGGGGCGGATCGAGGCGCGAACCGGTCCGATGATCGGATCACGAATCGGCACCGAGGCGATCTTCTGGAAGCAGTACGTATCGAAGATGTCGATGACCGGGTCGCTCGAGGCGACGAACGACAACCGCGTACGCAGCGGCGTGGAGTTGATACCCGCATTGAGCGGGTGGAAATCCAGCCCACCGCCACTCGATTTCGACTGCAGGATACCCTGCAGGCGGAGCGTGCGATCGAAGATGTAGGTGGAGTCGCCCTTCACCGCCGAGAGTTCACCGTCGAAGTTGATGCCGACGCCCTGTACGCGGGCGAAGGTGTTCGCGATGAAATCACTGACGTCGAGCGGGCGCGAGATACCGCGATCGATGACGGGCAGCGGCGTCGAGAAATCGAGTCCGGAGGTGGCGTCGTATGCCATCGCCCGACTACCGAGCACCGGCCCGCCTTCACCGACGACCGCGCGCCGGAAATTGCCGGAATTGCGGACGTAGGTGGTATCGCGGAAGGCCAACTGATCGAGGCGCACGACGATCGAGTAGTTGAACGTGCCGTTCGGCCCCGTGACGGTCTGTTTGGCCGGCAGCAGGAGTGAATCGCTGCCAAAGCCACCGGCAGCGAACCGCTCGATCTCCAGCGTATCCGAGCGACCGGCCGTCTGACCCATCGCCTGCTCGAAGAAGAAGTGCGAGGTACGCCGCGTGAGGTTCTCCCAGCGCATCGTGCCCTGGTTGGCAAACGGCGTCGACTGACCGGGCGTGGGCGTGGTGGAATACACCAGGATCACGTCCTGACAGGGCGAGCCCTGCACCGTTCCGCCGGTGCACGTCGAGGCGATGAACTGCGGACGATCACTGAAGTCGTACACCGTGCGCTGCGTCATCGGCGCGTCGGTGGTATTCGACTTCACGGTCGTGATGCTGTACGCCACGATGTTCGGGAGCGGATAGCGGAAGACTTCGCGACCCGTGGTTCCCGCATTCAGGTTGACGTAGCTGATGTTCGTACCGCCGGAGTTGGCCACCAGGAGCGTATCGCCCATGATGCCGTCGCGATTGCGCGGCCAGGCGGAAATGCCCCACGGACGCGATCCGACGTTGATCGCCGAGCGGAAGGACGAGTCAGCCAGATTGTAGACCTCGACCTGATTGCGCTCGATGTTCGTGAGATACAGCCGGTCGTTGCGCGGGAAGTAGAGCGCATCGGCCACCTTGCCGCCGTTTGGCAGCGGATTGGTGAAGCCGGCGACGATCGCCACGGTGTCGAGCTTGATCGCGCCGGAGGAATAGCGCGTGACATCACGCCGACCATTCGCATTGCGCGCGAATCCGGTGATCGTGACCACCGTCGGGAAGGTCGTGATGGGCAGCCGCGTGCGGAACGTGCGGACGAGCGTGGAGAATGCGCCGGTGGAGCTGACCGAGTCGGCGGTGATGAGTGCGCCGGCCAACGACCGCACTTCATACCCGAGCGACGAGATCCCCACCGGATCGGTGGCTTCGATAAACACGGTATCGCTGATTTCGAGGCGCTTCGTGACGCCGGCCATCACTATGGGGATGGTGTTGGCATTGGCGGCACTCTGCACGGCGTACGACACGGCGGCACCGATCACGCGCTGATTGAGCGAATCGACGATGAACGGCGTGACCGTGATGGAGGCGCCACGCACGGAGTCGGGCAGCGTGAGTGTATCGAGGACCGCCACGGTATCGCGCAACGGCGCGCCGTAGAGAATCGAGTCACGGGTGTTGTACGCGCCGGTGATGGCGTAGCCGAGCGTGCGAACCTTGTAGCGGGCACGTGCGGAAAGCGACAACACCAGCGCCTTGCCTGACACGACCGGAGAACCGGCGGCCGGGCTGGTGATGAGCGCCTGCGGCGGTTCGAGATTGCCGACGGTCATCACGAGACTGGCCGTATCGGACATGTTCGTCGCGCCATCGATGGCGATCGCCTGCACGTTGACCGTCGCCCCGAGCGGAGCGCTGGACGGCACGCGCACGGTGAGGGCGAGGTTGGCGGCCTGGATGGACGACGTGAACGTCGTGTCATACGCGGCAGCCACACCGCCACTGAAGCGCACACGAATGGTTTTGAGACCGACGTTGTCCGTCGCGTTGACCGACAACACCAAGGCGGTGTCGGTTTGCGAGACACCCTTCGCCATGGAGACGCGGGGTTTGACCGCGTCACGGAACGGCGGGTCGATCAATTCATCGCCATCGCACGCGCCGAGGGCGAGCATCGCGCCCAGGACGACGAGCACGCGACGCGGGGCAGAAGCCCGCGTGGTCGCGGCCGGCCGGGTCCGCACCGAAGTGCGGATCGGAGTGAATGGATTCATGAGTGGGAGATCCTCAGCGGTCAGCGGCCCGGAGGCGGCGTGGTGCCGTCTTCCAGAATGTGTGGCGTGACCAGGATCAACAGGTCGCGCTTCGTCTCGTTCTTGGTGTTCTGCGAGAACAGGCGTCCGATGAACGGCAAGTTCATCAGAACGGGGATCCCAGTGCGGAAGCGCGTGGTTTCGGTGACCGTCAGACCGCCGATGACTGCGGCCTCTCCATCGGCGACGAGCACCTTGGAATCGGCGCGCTGGCGATTGAAGACGACGCCCACATCGGTGTTCGCGAGCTCCGCGCTCGAGTTCTCCGCCTGAATGTCGAGCAGCACCATCTTGTTGTTCGTGATCTGCGGCGTCACGGTGAGCTTGATACCGGCCTCTTCCTTGGACACAGCGGCCCGTGGGAAGAACGCCGCGGCATTGGGCTGACCCTGGGCACCACCACCACCACCGCCGCCACCCTGCGCGCCCTGACCACCGGCGTCGATCACACGGATCGGAATTTCCTGGCCGACGAAGATCTGCGCGGTGCGGTTGTTGAGGATCGTGACGCTCGGCTCGGACTGCACATCAGCCAGCGACGACGTCTGCAGTGCGTTGATGAACGCGGTCAGCTGATAGCGGCCGAGGGCCGTGCTGTAGATGAGGTTCAGGGCGTTCGGCTTGATGGCGTTGTTCGCGTTGGCGATACCGGCGATCGCGTTGCCGCCGAGCGCGATGCGCGCCGGGCCTTCGAAGGGCGATCCGCCACCCGTCGCGTCCGGGACACCGTCGCCGTCCGTATCGATCGGCACGAGCGTGCTCGGATCGGTGCGCGGCACAAGCTGCTGGAAGAATTGCTTGTTGCCTTGGCCCAGGTCGTAGGCGAGTCCGATATCCGTGATGCCGGTGCGGTTGACGAAGATGATCTTCGCCTTGATCGCGACCTGCGGCGTGCGGATATCGAGTTCCTGCAGCCGTGAGACAATCTCCGGCAGACGCGACGGCACTTCGGTGATGATCAGCTTGTTGGTGGCGCTATCGGCGGCCACCGAGCCGCGTACGACGCAGCCCTGTCCGCTGATGGCGTTGCCGCCGCCCTGCTGTCCGCCCTGCTGCTGATTCATCGGCATGCCGAGATCGCGGCCGGTGGCCATCGTGCTGAGGCCCGTGCAATCGCGTGCCAGCAACGCCTGCACCGTGGTGCGGAGCGTGGTCGCCTTGGCGTAGTTCACGTCGATGATCTGCGTGACCAGCGGCTCGAGCGACTGATTGGAGGCGAGATTGCGGTAGCTGTCGACCGTGATGATGCCGCTCGCATCTTCGGTGGCGGCGAGGCCCTGACCCTGCAGCACCGCCTGCAATGCCACGTCCCAGGGCTTGTCGCGGATATCGGCCGTGACCGAACCCTGGACGTCCTTGCCAACGATGATCGAGCGACCGGAGAAGCTCGCGAAGGTCGCAATGACATCGCGAATGTCGGTGCCATCGAGATTGATGGATATGCGCGGCTTCTGCTGCTGCGCGGCCTGCTGCTTGACCGTGCGCGAAGCGGGCGCCGAGCGTCCAACAATGGGCGCATCGGCAATCGCTTTCGCTTCGGCCCGCGCCGTCACGGCGCGCGCCGATTCAGCACGATCAGCTTCGTTTCTGGAGAGCTCCGCGCGCGCCTGTTCGGCGAGCGTCGGTGTGGCGCTGAGCGTGGTGGGGCTGCTCGACGCACTATCGTTTGCCGTCGTCTGTGGCGCCGGCATGGCGGTTTCGAGACGTCCCGCTGCCACCTGGGTATTGGCGCCGAGTGCAACGGCCTTTGTTTCCCAGCGTGCGGTCGCCACGGCTGGACCATCTACACTGATGTGCAGTTTGCCGTTAGCGCGATTCACCGTGTACTGGCGCGACGCGTCGAGGTCGATGACCAGGCGCACCGTGTCGACGCGGAACTGCGACAGGCGAAGATTGCGGATCGGGCCGCGCGTCTGGCCGTCGTAGCTCGCCCCGCGCACGGCCAGACTGGCCGCGCCGAGATCCACCACCAGCCGATTCGGGCCATCGAGCGTGAAGTGACGCACGCTGATGTTCGAGTCCAGTGCGATCACGATTTCGGCGCCGCTCGTGGCTGCCCCGACGCTGATATGCGAGACTCGGCCCGTAACGGGCGTCTCATCGGCGTGCGAGATGGCCGGCGTGGCCGTTGAAACAGTGGCGACTGCGGGCGCTGCGCCGCGGTTGCCGGTCGTGCCAATGGGGGCACTGCCCAGCATCGCATGTGCGAGGGCCGCGGTCATCACCGCGACGGTCGTCGGTCCCATCATGGGTTCCTCACTTTCGTCGTGTCACTGCTCTGGCGCAGCGTCTCTGTGCGATTGAATCCGAATTCTTCGATCGTGAACTGCACGGCTTTTTCCTTGATGGCGCTCACGCGCAGGCGGCCCAGCTGCTGGCCCACCCGCACGCGATACTGTTGCTTCGAGTACGTGTCACGCAGCACGGCGACCGAGTTATCCCCAACGGGATCGACCGCAATACCGGTGACGCGCAGATCGCTGAGCAGCGGACGGACGTCGCTGCTGCTCATGAGCGACTTGTACGGATCGCGGCGACCGCCGCCCGCGTAGTCGAACACTTCGCGGTGGAGCGTGACTTCAGTCGGCATGACCGCCTTTTTGGTGGGCGCCGAGTTCGGGCCAACGGTGCCGGCCGACTCGCGCGTGACGGTCTTGGCGGCCGGTGCGGCCTGTGCCGCGGCGGACGTGGCACTGATCGCGACCACCGTCGCGGACAGCACAAGACCGTGCATCATGGTTCGCAGCATGGTTCGCATCATGACGACCGCTCCTTCGCCGCTGCGGGCTTGGCCGGCAGCGTGCGTTCGACGTAGGTCTGCAACGTGATCGTGGAGGCCAGCGCGTCCTTCTCGGACGTTTTGATCTTCTGCGCCCGTCCCGGGGCGTTCGAGACAATCGAGAAGTTCACGGGTGCGACCACACGGGCGAGCGATCCCACGTTCGCGAGGAACTCGCCGAACTGGTGATAGCCGCCGATGATCGTGACGGTGTAGCGATAGGTGTCGTACTTCTCCCCGGGGATGACCGCTTCCGGGGTCACGCCCCCGACGTCGAGTCCGGCGCGGCGTGCCGCCGTGCTGACTTCCTCGAGGAGCGCCGGCACTTCATTGCCGGTCGGCACGAGGCGTCGCATCACGGTGAGCGTGGAGCGATTGGTCGCCGTCTGTGCCCGGAGTTCGTCGATGCTGCCGCTGGCGAATTCGCGCGCGGCTTTCTGATTGGCATCTTCGAGTTGCGCCACGCGCTCGAGGTCAGCGGTCAGCTGTTCTTCGCGTGAGGCGTACGGGTAGACGTAGTACGCGACGGCGAGTGCCACGGCGGCGAAGCCGATCAGCAGCTTGATCTGGTCGCGCTGGTTGGTAGGGAGCAGTGCCATGGTTTCCTCGGGTCAGCGAACCGGGACGACAAGCGGCGAGGTCCGTACGACCCCGTCCGGCGGAACTTCAAACGACGCCGAGAGTTCGAACTGCGTGACGTCTTTCCCATCGACGATCACGATCTCGGACTTGGTGAGCGCGACCTTCTGGATGAAGGGCGAGCTCTCGAGCTGGCGCATGAACATCGTGAGCGCCTGGATATCCACCGTCTGCCCCACGAGGCGGAACGTCAGATCGGGATGCACCTCGACCGAATCGAGCACCGGCGCCTTGGCCTTCTTGGCGGCGGGCGATTCCTTCGGCGCGCGAGCGGCCGCGTTCGCCGCCGCCAGCTTGCTGCCGGCGCTGAGCGTATCGGCGCCCGGTGGCAGCGGCATCTTGGACGTCTGCTCGAGTGTGGTCAGCCATGTGTACGCGGGCAACGCCCGGCTCACCTCATCGAGGATGTGCGCCCAGTTGTAGCGATTGTCATCGATGGTGCGGATGATCGCCAACTGGCGCTGCACGGAGTCGCGTTCGGCGGAGAGCTTGCGACGCGCGTCGAGCACGCGGGAGTACCGCGTGGAATCGCGCAACGCCCGTTCGACCTTGCTTTCCACTTCCCCGGCGCGTGCACTTTGCGACGTGAAGAGAATGCCGACCGTGGCAACCGCCAGCACGACGGAGGCCGCCGCACCGACCAGCCACGGGTCGCGGATACGCGACCCGACGCCACCAAGGGCGCCGGCCATGTCGAACTTGGAGGCACCTTTGACGGCCTTCTTGCCGCCGGGGAGGAGATTGACTTCGATCATCATGGTGCGATCCTCAGGCGGCGGCGCGGAGTGCGAGGCCCACCGGCAGCATCAGCAGCGGCGCGACTTCGTCGGTGGAAAGGAATTCCATGGCGCCTTCACGCACGCTGACGCGCGCCAGGGGATTGGCCAGTTGCACCGGCATGCGCAGGCGCTCGGAGAGCCACGGCAGCAGGCCCGGCACGCGCGCACCACCGCCGCACGCGTACACGGCGCGAATCTGGCCGAAGTTGCGCGAGGAGGTGGCGAGGAACGTCGCCGCGCGTTCCATGCCGATAGCGATTTCTTCGCCGCGCATGGAGACCACGCCGTCGAGTGCCGGATGGCGGTCGAAACCGCGAATCATGGCTTCGGCCTCGTCGTTGCCGATGCCGTGCTCACGCTGCAAGTCTTCGCGGAATCGACGGGTGCCGACGGTCAGATCGCGGGTGAGAATCGGGACGCCGTCATCGAGGATGTTCAGGTTGGTGGCTTCGTTACCGATGTTGAGCAGCGCCACGGTGCCTTCCATCGCATCCGGATGATTCATCTCGAACGCGTTGTGCAGCGCGAACGCATCCACGTCGATGATGGAGGGCGGCGCGCCGCCGTCGGTGAGCAGTCCGCGCTTGGCTTCCACGAGGTCGCGCTTGGCGGCCACGAGCAGCACGCTCATCTCGAGGCCATCCGCATCGGGATCGAGGATCTGGAAGTCGAGCTCGACGGACTCCATGTCGAACGGCACGTGCTGTTCCGCTTCCCAGCGCATCAGCTCACGGGCCTGCGCTTCCTTCACACGCTCGATCTGAATCTTCTTCACGATCACGTCTCGGCCGCCGACGGCCGATACAACGTGCTTCGTTTTCACGCCGGTGGCGTCGAGGGTCTGCCGAATGGCGTCAGCAACGATGGCGTGGTCCATCACCTCGCCCTCGACAATTGCTGTGTCATTGAGCGGGGTGACCACCACTTTCGTCAGCTCGGGAGTACCGCTCGTGTGGTCGATGACGACCGCTTTCACGAGACCGGATCCTACATCCAGACCGACGGTCAACTTCTTGCGACCGAAGAACGCCATGGCTTTGGGGGGTTGCGCTGTGGTGGTCTCGGTGTCGCCAGTCGCGCTTGCGAAACGCGATGGCTCTTGCACTCTGACCTGTCCAATACGGACGATTCTCCCAACTAACGACCGGCCTCTCACGAGGTAACGCTCACCAGAGGGAGGTGCCCGGGTACGACTGCCGACTAAGTGATAGTGTCGGCCCACACCGTCGCTTTCCTTAATCGGCCCGCGGACGATGTGTGCGATGCATCACCAGGGGGGCATCACGGACTGTTCCAGATGCCAAACGGGGCGTTGGTCGGCAGCGCGAGCGCGGTCATGGCACGCCCCACCACGCACGGGGCGTAGCGAATGCGGGTGGCCGCTGACAGAGGGGAATTCCGTGCGTGCAGGTCGCGCACCACGAGTGTGCCATCGACCTGCAGTTGTCCGGCCGACGCATCGACTGCACCGCGCACAATCAGCGCGCCGGACACGTGCAACGCGCCGCGTACCACGAGGTCACCATCGATCGCGAGGGCACCGACGTATGCGACGGTATCGGTCACCGTTACAGCACCGGCACCCGTCATCACGGTTGCGCGCCACGGTGGTCCACGAGGCACGGACGGTGTCAGCGTGGCGTCGACGGCATGTGCGCGCGCCATCAACACAGGCCAGGCCTGATCGAACCGTTGTTGCAGTGACGTGATGAGCAGTGCCGGTGGCGTGACGTGGGCTCCGATCACGGTTGGTGGCGCGCCCGCCAGTTGCGCCGGAGCTACGATCGCGTCAGCCGTCGTCGTATCGCGCAGCGGTCCACAGTCATCGCCGATCGCGGAAGCAAGGACCCGACCATCGACACCAGCGGAGTCCCAGACGACAGTGCCGAGCATGGTTGCGGCGGCGCGCATGGGGATATCGGGTGGCGCGAGGCGCACGATCCGCAGCACTTCGCGACGCACCCCGCCGGCGTCTCCCAATTGCCCAAACGCAACCGGTGCTCCGCGAGACCGGCTGAACGTCGACACCGCGTGTACCGCCGCAGTCAGGGGCGCGGTGCGTGTCACGCTCACGCGCGTCTGCCACCCACCGGGACCGGTATGATCGTAGTGTCGCGGGAGCCCGATGGTCGATGTGGCGACTGACTCAGGTGCCCACGTCCCGACGATTCGCAGGACTCCGAGATCGGCGGCGTACAGCGCACGCTGCAGATCCCAGTGGGTGCGCGCACCGCGCGCGGCGCGCCACGCCGCGCTTTGCAGCGCCAGGGTCATCACGGCCACGAGCAGCATGACCAGTAGCACGAGCGGCAGAATCATGCCGGCACGTGCCGGGCGGCACGCGGAAGCGGTGTGTCCTCGCGGCGTGGTCACGCGTCGTCCTCGCGATCGGCGCGCAATGCGAGGTCGACGCTGATCGAGTCACTCGACGACCGGAGCGGCGACGCACGACCGGACTCGCGCGGGGCGGACACGGCGAGTCGCACGCGACGCACCGGCGACGCGCCCCCGGGCGCGATCGGGGAGCCGAGACTGTCGAAGACGACGAGGTGGAATCCACCGCTGGCGCGGCTGTCGACGGGGCCGGCGACGGGCTGCACGATATCCCACCCGGCCGGGCCCATTGTCCGGCGCCCGATGTACCACTTGCCGTCGGAGGCACGGTAGTGCGAATAGCGCGCTCGGCGCAGCAGCCGCAGTGGCGCCCCGACGGAGCGGCGCGATGCACGGGGCGTCGCTAGCTGGAGCCGGGTTGTGTTTGCGGCGGATGCCGCCGCCGTCAACGGTGACGTGGCGCAATCGTTGGTCACACTGACGTTGGCGACAACATCGGTGTTCGCGCGCAGTGAGTCGTCGGGTGCGGGACCGGCTTCCCACCAGTCGATGCGATCGCCGGACTGTGGGGGCGCATTCCACATGGCGTCAATGTCGCCGCCAATGGTCGCGTCAAAACTCGGCGCTGATGACGAGGTGCCACCGTGTGCCGTACCGAGAGTGGCAATCCACTGTCCGTTGAGGTCGGCGTTGCAGACAATGCCGGCGGCGACCGTGACATCAATCTCGATGGTGCTGTCGCTCCATGCGATCACGTCACCATCGCGCACCCCGCGGAGTTCGGCGAACAGAACGGCCGTACCATGCCGGAGCTCGCGCACGGCCCCGAGTGCGCCATCATCGGCCAGGGCGCGCTGATGGACGCCAAGCAGCAGGCGGACCGCGAGCGTACCGAGGAGAGCGAGCAACGGGATGGCGACGAGCACTTCGAGCAGGCCGACCCCTCTGGCCTGGCGGATCAGGCGCGTGGTCACGGGCATGGGAGTCCCTGTTGCCACGTGAGCGGCGTGGCGGGGCGCGACAGGGCCGCAAGTGGGGAATGTTGCAGCGTGGCCGAGAGATCACGTTCGCGTCTGCCACCGAAGAGCTGCTCTGTCCACTGTGTGCGGACACGCGTGTGCGGGTCATTCCCCCCCGGGGGGACTGCGCCGCAGGCGAGCCCCAGCGAAGACTCCGCGCTCGTAGTGGCAACCGCCCATGCGGCGACCGTGAGTTGCGCGGTCTGCACCGACTCGGACACGGCTCGTGTGGCCGCGCCGACCATGAGACCGGTGACGGCGATCAGCAGGGTGGCAATGATGCATTCGACCAGCAGTCGGCCGTCGCGAGTGCGAGCCGGCGGACGCTCAAGGCAGCGCGAGGATCGATGCGGGATGCGTTGCGAAACGCGGGGCGAGGAGCAGCACGATGTGATCACGCCGACACGATAGACGTGTCGGCGGAAACTGCTTCACCGTTTTATTGCACGGCAGGCATATCTGTTGTCGGGGTGACCACGCCCGGTGTGTAGGCCGCGTACGGGATTGCCTGCAGTCCACTGGAGTGCAACGGCAGCAGGATGACAAAGGCGGCACCACCTTCGCGCGCGCGCTGCACCCAAATCGTTCCGCCGAGATTTTCGATGGTGCTCGCGACGATGGCCAAGCCGAGCCCAGTGCCTTTGCCCGGCTGTTTCGTGCTAAAGAAGGGCTCGAAGATCCGCTCTTCGTCTTCGGGCGCCACGCCGGTTCCCGAGTCGGCAATGACGACCTGCAGAAAGCGATTGGGCGCCTCGGCGCGTGCCAGCCAGGCGAACGCCCGGCGGCTCGGGTGATGCGTCCAGCGTTCCATGGCGCTGTCGGTACGGCGCTTCTCCGAGGCCTCGCCGAAGGCCGTCACGTCGTTGATCTGCGTGCGAATGGCGACCAGGCCTTCATGATCCATCGCGTCCACGGCGTTGAGCAGCAGATTCACGAAGACCTGTTCGAGGTCGTGCCGTTCCGCGTACACCACACCGGTCGGCGCCTCGAGTTCGGCCGTGATGCGGTAGCGGCGTGTCACGCCCTGGTCTGCCAGCAGTCGCAGCACATCCGTGATCACATCGTCGACCACGACCGGCTTGGGCGTCAGTCGGCGCGGTCGTGAGTAGTCGAGCAACCCGCGCATGATGCGATCGATGCGACCGATCTCGCGTTCAAGGGCGTCGAGCGGTTCCGTGGTGCCGGGTACGGATTCGGTGCGCATCCGCAGCAAGTGGGCGTAGTTGGCGATCGCCGACACCGGATTGCCGATTTCGTGCGACACGCCCGCCGCGATGCGACCCATGGTCGCCAGTTTCTCCACGCGCATCCGCAGCTGGTGCGATGCCAGCAGCTGCTCGGTCATGCGGTTGATGCTCGCCGAGAGGAGGTCGAATTCGTGCGTGTCACCGGGTGGTGCCCGGCGTGACGTCTCCCCGCCGGCGATGGCCTCCGCGGCGGCGACACTTTCAGCAAGCGGCGCCTCCACCAACCGAACGACCTCCCGTCGCAGCACGCTGGTCCAAACCAGCGAGACGAGAAACAGCAGCACCAACACCACGGGCCAGCGTATGGCGGGGGACAGGAATTCCGTCACCCACATAGAGATGATCACGCCAAAGAGCGCGAAGACGCTAACGGCGACCACGGCAACGGTCAGTCGCTGATGAATGCGGGGAAGCGGAGTCGTGGGCACGACAGAGGATGCCTCGCAAACGTGAC
>JAGNMU010000027.1 GCA_017991005.1 Gemmatimonadaceae bacterium
CCCACGTGGCGGTCGACGAGCCGACGGTGTCCATGATCTTCGGCGTCAACACCGGCCCGTTCTCGGGTCGCGACGGCACCTACGTCACCTCGCGGCAGATCAAGGACCGTCTGGACAAGGAACTGATCGCCAACGTCTCGATCAAGGTCGAGCCGACGGACACGCCGGAGCAGATGAAGGTGTTCGGCCGCGGCGAGTTGCAGCTCTCGATTCTGATCGAGATGATGCGTCGCGAAGGCTACGAGATTCAGGTCTCGCGTCCCGAGATCGTCGTCAAGGACATCAACGGCGTTCGCAGCGAGCCGGTTGAGGATCTCGTGATCGACGTCGCGGACGACTTCCAGGGCGTGGTCATTGCGCAGGTGGGCATGCGCAAGGGCACGATGACGAAGATGGTGAGCCACGGCAGCGGCCGCACGCGTCTCGAGTTCCGGATTCCGGCGCGCGGCCTGATCGGCTTCCGCTCGCAGTTCCTCACGGAGACGCGCGGCACCGGCATCATGAATCACATCTTCCACGGCTGGGAGCCGTGGCATGGTCCGATCGGATCGCGTCAGAACGGCGCGCTCGTGTCGGATCGTCAGGGCAAGTCCACCGCCAACGCCATCGCGGCGCTGCAGGAGCGCGGCGAGATCTTCATCGATCCGACGACGGAAGTGTACGAGGGCATGATCATCGGCGAGAACGCGCGCGAGAACGACCTCGACGTGAACATCTGCAAGGAAAAGAAGCAGACGAACATGCGCGCCTCCTCCGCCGACGAAGCGATCCGCCTCATCCCGCCGCGCAAGATGGGTCTCGAGCAGGCGATCGAGTTCATCAATGACGACGAGTTGGTGGAAGTGACGCCGAAGAGTCTGCGGCTGCGCAAGCGCGTGCTGCAGGCGAACATGCGGCCGAAGCGGAGCCAGGACTAGACGAGAACGGCGCGTCTACTTCTTCTGATACGTCGTCGTCGTTGACGCCAGCCCCTCTGGAGCGAACACTGCGAGGATCGAGAGCTTGCCGTTGTCGAGAGAGAGCGTCTGCGTCACGGACGTGGGCCCGAGCGTACGCGTGATGATCAGCTTCTGACCATCCCATTTGGCGGTCGCTCCATCAATGGGCAACACCACATCGGCAGGTTTCACGCCCTGTTCTGGTGCGGGTCGTGAGATCGAAAGCTTACCGTCCTTCTGCGTGATGGTGCATTCGTTTCCGCAATTGAACGCTGCGCCAGAAATGTTCGGCGACCGTTGTTTGCCGGGCGTCGATGCGCCGCGCGTGCTGCCGCCAGTGACTTCAAGAAACGTCCAGGTGCCAGAGAAGTCTGGCGTGCCCTGACCGGTCCACGCTCCCGTCATCAACACGGCCGCTACGAGTAGGAATGTCTTGACGATGCGCATAGTCACTTCCTCTAATGGAGAACCAACGTTAACTGACACGTAGTGCGTCAGCAGGCATAACACGTCGAAGACGCCATGCGCCGATCCATGCGGCAGCACCTGCGGCAGAGATCGTCGCAATGGCGACCGTCACATACGTCGCCGGATCCCACCACGTCATCCCAACCAGTAGCGCGGCAAAGACCCGGCTCATGACCATGGCCAACCCGAGACCGATGGCAACACCAATAGTGACTGGTGTCATCGCCGCCCTGGCACCGAGCCATACCAGGTCGCTCGATGCCGCACCAAGCGCGGCTCGAACCGCGCATTCTCGCTGCCGTGATTCAGCCAGATACGACACGAGCCCGAACACACTGCCGAGCCCCAGGAACAGGGCCACAGCGCCAAATCCTGAGAAGAACCACGCGCCCAGACGCTGTCGTCCAAGGTCTCGCGCCACCGCCTCTTCCATCGTCAGCACATCCATCGGATACACATCCGGCATCTTCTCGGCCAGCACGCGTCGAATCTCTAGCGCCGTCGCCGCGGCTGAATTGGTGGTGCGTATGACAAATCTCGGTGTAATGCCGAACTGCGCGTTGCTATCCGACACCGTGATCGCGACGCCTTCTGCGGGCGCGACCAACGTGCCGTACGCGAAGTCGGGCACGATGCCCACGATTTGGAGACGGCCCCGTGGCCACTGGCCGACAAGGGCCTGGCCCAGAGGATTCTGGGTGGGCCACAACCTTCTGGCCACCGACTGTGTCAGAAGCGCCGGAACTGGGGAACCCACGCCGTCGGCCTGCTGCAGATCTCGGCCGGCAAGAATGGGCAGATTCAATGTTGCACGCAGTTCCGAACTGCCAGTGAGCCTACCAATACGGAGACTATGCTCACCGTCCTGCGCCTTGACACGAACTGGAGGTTCCGCAATCACCGCACTCGTTGGATCAATCGGAGGCAACCCAACCGCGACGCTCTCGACGCCGGAAACGGTCGAGAGCATGGCCCTGAGCGCGTTCGTCTTTGCGGCGACGGCGGCGACGGGCAAGACCTTGATGTCGGTGATCGATGGACTCGGAACTCGAAACCTCGCAAACACGATTTGCCCGCCATCAATTCCTGCGGCACCACCAAATCCATGGCGGACCGTCTGCACAAACAGCGCCGCCGCAATCAGGACGACGACCGTGGCTGATACCAGCACCGTCAATAGCCCCTGACGAATTCGCTGAGAATCGGCCGATGCGGTCGTTGTTGAGCCTCCGACCAGGTCGCGGGAGTAGCGCTGCCGGGTGAAACGAGCCACCGGCAACCACGCCGCCGTTCCGAGTGACGCCACGATCGCCGCCAGCGCGCACCCAACAACGCGCCAATCGATGGAGAGGTTCAGCCGAGCCAGCTCGATGCCGTCGGCGAGTCGCAATGCGGGCAGGGCTCGGATGCCGACCCACGCCAGTCCCAGAGCTCCGAGAACTCCGAGTGCAGCTGTCGCACTCAATTCCCCGATGAGGCCGAGGACCAGTTGCGCGCGAGACGCACCCAGCGACCCTCTGATCGCGAACTCGAGTCGACGACGTTCATAGTGGACAAGCAGGAAGGCGGCCAATGCCGCGCAGCCACCACACAAGACCAACAGTGCGAGGCCACCGACGACGGCGAAAGAGCCACCGTCTTGAATAACTACCTTGTTCGACTCTGGCCCGCCGAACACCCGAGATAGCGGGACAATTTGCGCGTCACGGGATTGGCTGGTGAGCCTGAATCGCTGGTTGGCGTCGGTCACCGTATCGCCAGGGCGCAAGCGCGCGATGACATCGAGGGTTGTGACTTCCTGAGCGCTGTGCGCTAACTCCGGGACTATTGCGGAGGGAATCCAGACATCCGTGGACTCGCCTCGGCGAGCGCCGTCAAAGCCAGGAGGCGCGATGCCGATAACACGTAACGGCTTTGGCGTAGTGGCAATGACCGAACCAATCAGGTCGCGTCGATGGAAGATCCCGGTCCATGCGCGGTCGCTGATAATCGCCACAGGCTCTGCGCCTGCCTGGTCGTCTGACGCGGCAAAATCTCGGCCGCGCACCGGAATGCCGAGCAGGTTGAAATATCCGGAGGTCACGCCAGAGGCATCGATCGGCGTGCCATCCTGCGCCAACCGGACTGTCAGCGTCTGAAGTCCGTTGATACCGTCAGTCGCTACTTGGCCAGCGACGGCTTCGAATGTCGAGAAAATCGAAGCGTCGATTCTCCAATACTTCGTGCCCACAATCGTGACGACCCGGTCGGGGTCACGAAACGGCAGCGGCCGGAGCCACAGAGCATTCACAAACGTAAACACGACAAGGTTCAGCCCAAGCGTCGCCGACAGCAGCGCAGCCATCAACAGCGAAAAACCTAGGAACCGATACCGGGGACTGATCATTGGCACCCTAGGGGCGGGATGATAGCGCACTGGGCGGCGCGAGACCGGGGTGGACCGGCGGATCGTCTCAACCGCACTTGAGCCTGATGCCGGCCAGGCGCGAGTGCCTGGCCGGCGTGACTGCTACCGCTGCCTTCATCGGGCGTACAGCTCCTACATGCACTCCGGGCATTGGCAGAGGTACGTCGATCCGCCACCACAGACCGGTTCGGGCCCCCAGGGCCCGTTGCACTGAAACTGGTCACAGTTGCCACTGTCCGTGTAGCAGGTCCCGTACCAGTTGGGAAACGCACTGCAGCTAACGCACTGGGGAATGCCCGTGAGATCCAGGCAGTCCTTGGCGCTCACGTCAGTTGCGGCCCACGTAGCGCCTGCCACAATGGCAAGCAGAGCGAAAGACACGTTTCGAATCATTCTCATGGCATCCCTCCTTGTTTACGCCGTTGCTTCTTGCTTACGCCGGTTCTTCCCACGGATCCAGAAACCCACCCCGATTGCTGCAAGCGCCATTGCGATGATCGCGCTGATGTGCCGCGACTCGGGTGCAGACGCAGCTTCGATTTGCTTCTGAAAGACCTCGAACGGATGAGCACCATCTACGACTGACACGACTCGGATTCGCCCATCGCCTTGCCGTCGGCCAATGAGGAAGACAGGAGTGCCGCCAAGGCGCAAGTCTTCAGCCTCCTTCACGTCTCGCTGAACCTGCATGGCGGCCTCGCCTGGACCGCAGGCGAGAAACCTTCCCTCGTCAAGATCAAGCGACCTGGCGCGCGCTAGGAGATCTGCTTCGTCTATGTTCTTCGGGTCGCGAAACAGCGCGTCATGCATTTCCCAGAATCTGCCCTGCTGACCGGCACACAGTGCGGCGACGGCAGCCCTCGTCGCACCCGGATGTAGTTTCTCAAGCGGATGTTGCCGAAAAGCGAGCTGGACCTTCCCGGTCGCAATGTACTTCTTGTGAATCTCCGGCATCACCTCGCGTTCCGCCTTCCCGCAGAACGGGCAGACGTAGTCCGAGTACTCGATAACAACGACTGGTGCTTCGGCGCTCCCCCTTAGCGACGCGCCGTCAAGGGCAAGAGGTGATTGAGGTATTGGGGCCTTCAATGGAAAGATCTTGCCCCAGTTGAAATAGAGCAGGATTCCGCAGGCGCCGACAGCCGCCGCAGTGGCTAAGACGTCCAATCCCAGTCGGATCTTATTGGTGGCGGTCATACCTAATTGAGTAGAACGACAGCACAGCGAAATCCGAACATCGGGCGCCGACTGGCTGTTGGATCTGGGCTAAGATGCCGTCGAGGCGGGGCGCCCTGACACAACCGGACAGTCAAACACGTGACCTCTTCGCGCGCGGGCAGGCTGGTGATCGCGAGGCCATGGGCCGGGTGCTGGGCCGCGTCTTGCTGCGGCTTCGCGGCTGGACCCGCTCGCGGATGCCGCGTGACATGCGGGGCGGCGCCCACACCGAGGACGTGTTGCAGGACGCGGCTGCTAGTGTTTTGCCGAAGATCCATCGCCTGCACTTGAAGGAGACCGGGGACCTCGAGGCCTACGTCCGGCAGACGATCACGAACCAGGTCAAGGACCGCGCCAAATGGCGTCGGCGGCACCCACACGAACCCATCGAGGTTGATCGCCCGTCACCGGAGGAATCACCGCTCGACGCGGTGATCAGAAGGGAGCGATGGATGCCTTTTCAACCGGCCTTCGAGACGCTGTCGGAAGCCGAGCGCGAAGCACTGATCGCCCGATTTGACCTCGGCCTCGGGTACAACGCGATCGCCGAGTTGACAGGGCGTTGCACCCCCGACGCCGCGCGGATGATGGTGAACCGCGCGCTTGACAAACTACAGGCCGCTTCCTCGTGCGCAACTCCGTCGACGCCCACCCACACGTAACGCTATCAATCGCGAACCGACTGCTCGTCAGCCTCTCTGCGGTGAAGATCGCTGGGGCACTCGTGATCCTGGCTGAAGCCGGGTTCTCGAAGACGCTTCCCGGCTCCACGCTTCACGCCGGCTTCATCGTCCTGCAGTTGGGCGCATTCAGCGTGTGTGGCGCAGCGCTTTTGCTCGGCCACGCCGGCGATCGACGTACCCAGCACTTGGGTATCGCACTCCTGACAATCGCGAGCGCGTTCTCCGCGACCTACTTTCAGCAACTCGCAGTAGCTACCGGGTTCCTGACGCCGATCGCCCACCTCTATCCCGATGCCTTCCTCGCCTATTCGCTCGGAAGATTTGTTGAAGTGTTTCCCGAGCCGCGCGTTGGGCCTGCCGCCCGGTTCGTTCGCGCCCTCACCACATTCTCGCTGATCACTGGTGTCGTGCTCTTGATCGTGAACGCGTTGCCGACGGTCTTCGGTCAGCTTCTGGCGCGCCACGATCCGAATCTGTCGTACTGGGTCATCGTCTTCACGCCGACGCTGGCTGTTCTCGCGGTTGCGGTCAGCGGCGGCGCCGCGTGGACCCGGGAGGACCGGCGAAGAGTGCGTTGGCTCCTGACTTCCATTGGCTTCGGACTCGGGCCTATGGCGCTGTCCGTCCTGATCGCGAGCCTGCCAGGAATCGGCGCGCCGTTCTCGACCTGGATGCTCTCGGAATGGCGCCCATGGCTGTTCAACGGTGCGCTCGCCTTACTCCCCGTCACCGTGGCTTATGCCGTCGCGGTGAGGCGACTGCTCCCTCTTCGCCTCGTCGCGCGGATGGCGACGCAGCACCTCCTGGCCCGGTGGTCGGTGACCGCCATGACTATGGTCCCCCTGCTGTTTGTCGGCACTCACCTCTACAGCCACCGCGCCTCGACTGTTGCGGACGTCTTCACTGATCGCTCACTCACATTGCTTGTGATGTCTCTCGTCGGCGGGTGCGCCGTTGTGTGGCGGGAGCCGTTGCTGCGAGCGATCGATCGCGCGTTCTTCAGAGATGTCTCGCTGGCGGCCGACAGCCTGCTCGACGCGACCGAGCGCATTCGAGCATCGGCCAGCCTTGCCGAGATGATCGACGAGTTGCTCACTGTCTTGAGCGGGACCCTCCGCCCCGACCGCGCCGGCGTGATGGTGCGCAACCTCGCTGGGGAGTTCATCGCGCACGATGGAACGGTCGATCCGATCAGCCGAACGGCGATCTTGGTGGAGATTCTGGCCAGGGCGGCCGAGCCGATCGATGTCGGCAACAGGGTTGGAGACAAGTTGCTGCGCTGGCTACCGGAACCGGAGGCCGCGTGGTTGGCGACGACCGAAGCCAGGCTGCTGGTCCCCGTGCGAAGGGCCGATGGCGCCTTGGTCGCGTTCATGGCGCTCGGCGAGTGCAAGGGCGACGTCTCCTATGGCGCCGAGGAACGTCGTTGGCTCAGCCATCTCGCAGATGCGTGCGGCGTGGCCATCGACGTCAACACTTCACGCGACAGCCGCAGCCACTCGACCTCGTCGTGGCAAGTGGGCACGGCGAGGGCCGACGATCCGGCACGTGAATGCGGCAATTGTGGTGCGGTCTTTCCGACCGACACGCCGCGCTGCCCTCACTGCCTCGTCGCACTGGCGCCGGCTGTGGTCCCACTGGTCCTCGCCGCCAAGTTTCGAATTGAGCAGCGGATCGGCCGCGGCGGCGCCGGCATTGTCTTTCGCGCCCGAGACATCGCGCTCAATCGAAGCGTGGCGATCAAAACGTTGCCGGAGTCATCGGCCGTCAGAGCGCAGCGACTGCAGCGCGAGGCACAGCGAATGGCGTCCGTGATGGACCCACGGCTCGCAATCATTTACGAGACCAACGTGTGGCGCGGTCGCCCCATGCTCGTGTGTGAGCTCATGGAGCACGGCACGCTTGCGGACCGACTGGCGCTCGGTCCGTTACCGGAATCGGAGGCGCTCGGGCTCGGCGCTGAACTCGCTGAGGCCCTCGCGGTTCTGCACGGCAAGCACGTGCTCCATGGCGACATCAAGCCAAGCAACGTAGGCTTTACGGCCGATGACCGCCCGAAGCTCCTCGACTTCGGCCTCGCCCAACTACTTTCCGATGAGCCCGCACGTCCTACCGCCGGCACGCCGAGCTACATGTCACCGGAAGCGCTCGCCGGTGCCCCGTATTCAGAGATGTTCGATTTGTGGAGCCTTGTCGTTCTCCTTCACGAAGCCATCACCGGAACACTTCCGCTCCGGGGCGACGGTGACGAGGCCGCGGCCGCCGCACTCGTGCGCTCAGCGTTGTTCTTTCAACAAGCGCTAGCTACGGATCCGCTGAGACGACCGCAATCGGCTGGGGAACTAGCAGCCACGCTACGCCACTTGGCCGGCTAACCCGTCTCGCCCAGTACGCCTTTTTCAAGCTCGCATCACAGAAATGGGATCGGACCTTGTCGCACGTAGCGTCGGCGGCAGAATCGCGAGCATGCTTGTAAGAAACGCCGCGACCGGGAAGAGCAGCAAGACCCCTAGGTCCCTGATCTCCAGACCCCGTAACAATTCAGGAGGCAAGACGAGCGCGATCGCAATCGCGGCCGCGATACCCCACAGTGTGCCGTGGGCCACTGCCCGGAGACATCGGCGAGTAACGATCGAGGCAATGTTCAGGCTCGACGCCCCCAGAGCGATGCGCACACCGAACTCAGCCATCCGGACGTTGACGTCATGACTAATCACGCCGTAGAGACCGGCCAAGGCCATCACCAAGGACAAGGAGGCAGCGGCCATGGTTGGCCACATTGACGCCGCCGCGGTCTTCGCGCCAGAGTCGGCGTAGTCGCTGAGCGGTTGGGGGTCAAAGACGAGCGCGCTCGGATCTACTCTGGAGAAATATTGGCGGAGTTCGTCGGAGAGTCTCTGGTCGGTGTCCGGACCAGAGACCAGGGCCTTGAAGCTGGCCCCCCCAGAAGATTCAATCGGGATGAATACGAATGACTGCCTGTCTGCTGATCGATCTGCCGCAAACGGCGACCGCACGACGCCAATGACGGAGCGTCGACGGTCTGAATCAGCGAACCACGCGCTCTGGCCAACGGCCCCACTGGCGATGCCCCACAGCCGTGTCGCCGTCGTCTCATCGACGACGACTTCGTCACTGTTCCCTTCTGACGGCGTCAGCCTCCTGCCGGCAATGAGCGTCAACGAGAGCATGTCCAACGTATCTCCACTAACCCCGATCGAATGCACAAGCGTTGAACGCCCACTTGTGGCTCTCGGGGCGCTGCCGAATCGCTGGATGCCAAAACGGGTCGGCAACGGAAGCGCCGTGGCGAGCCCAACCCGAATGACACCCGACATCGCGGCTCTGTCGATTGCACGAGGGGACTTCGTCTGAACGTCGGCAATAACGATGTGCTCAGCGTGCAGGAGTCCTCCAGCCTGTGGGCGGCTCACGCGAAAGAACAACGCGGCCGTGAGGACAAGCGCGGTGGCGGTTGCAAGCTGCCACACCACTGGGCGAAAGGCATCTGGCCCCGTCGCACCGATGGGTAGCCGAACGACTCCCTTCGTCAGGCTGTTCGGGTCAACCCACATTGAGTCCGCCTGCACTCGAGCGAGGATCGATGTGGTGGCGAGCAGGGCCGCCACGACAAACAGGAGGACCCGGAGATCCGGAGTCGCATCGATGTGTGGGACGAACGCTCCGGCAGCGGGTAGGACGACCACAGCAGAGAGCGTCTTGCTGAGCAGTGACGCCGCTCCTCCACCGAGCACGCACGCCGGGACTGTGACAGCCAGCGCCTCACGTCTGGACTGCCTCAGCAGGTCATCACGAGTCGCCCCAAGCGCAATGCGAACAGCAAACTCATGGCGTCGACTCTCAAACGAGGCTCTGGACAGGCAGAGGATCGTTGTCAGCGCGAGCAGCAACACGACGACGCAGACCACCAGGCTCGCCGTTCCAACAGCCGCTCCAATAGCGACAAGGGGAGGGGGCACCATGCCGCGCCACGCACTTTGAACATCTAGTCCAACACCTGATTCATTGGGAAAGAGCTCTCGCCCGAGCCCGCGAAGCGCCGCGCGCGCGCTCTCGATTGACGTCTCCGACCGCAGCCTGGAGAAGACCTGTAACGCGCGGCGTTCCGCAACCGGCAGATCCGCCTGAGCGAACCACACGTCCACAGACATCAACTGAGGTAGGGACACACCGTGGTGCGCGGATGCCACGACGCCGGTCACCGTGAACGATTGGCCATCCAGGCGAATGACTTCCCCGATGATTTCCGGGTCGGCACTGAACCTGCCCCTCCACAGTCGCTCACTGATCGCGACGGCACAGCAGGAGTCGGCCTGGTCAAGGCCCGGCAGGCTGCCCAGCAGTGGCTTGATCCTGAGCAAATCGAAGTATGGTCCGACGACTTGCTCAGCAAGTCCGCGAGACGATGAGTTGCCGCGCGTGATGACGATCGGCCCAGTGGCCACGCCCACGGAAGACTCGAACAGCCCTGCTGTTCGCACACCAACGCGGTCCAGCTCCACCTTCGTGAATCCGCGGGCGCTGATCGCTCCTTCCCTCACAAACACGACATTGGCGACCGACTCAATACCTTCGATCGGCAGGGGTCTGAGTATCGCTCCGCTCAACAGGGAGAACGCGACCGTCGTCAGCGCCACGGCCAAGGCAAGGACGCCGACGGCGAGGAACTGACGATGGCGCCGCCGGGATGTCGGAACTGCCTTAGACAAATGGTCGCCTGTCTCGTCTCCCCCCGGGCCACGGGTGACCCGAGGGGCTTTGTTCATTATCTAGCTGGGGTAGTGGCAAAGCGCGGTGCAGTGCTCAAGATACCAACTTCCGCACTTCCAGGAGGTCTCGGCACACCCTTCAGCGTCGCCACAATATGACAGGAAGCAATCGTCATTCGCTCGACAATTGCAGTCGCCTGCCGCCCTTAGGGTCGGAATGAACGCCGCCAGAGCCGACTTTGTCCAGTCCTGCCGAGCACGGCGCCACTCGTATCGCGCAAGCTCGCCTTGGGCGAGAGCCCCTCGTTCCCCCTCCGGACCGGCCGTTGCAAAGAGTTCAGTGGCCTCAGCTCGGCCAATCGCATCGACCAGTTTCCCGCGAACCAACGCAACCGCAGCGAGGTCCTCTGCAGAGTGCCGGTCAAACAGAGCGGGCGTGAGGAGAGCTTCGGCCTGAGCGACCAAGCTGGCCTGCTCCGCCGAAAGCACGTGACCCTTCTTGAAGTTCGCAAAGACCTCACGCCACACATTGGCCTGTTGCCGTCCGGCTAAGGTCGGCAGCAGCGTGCGCCGATATTCAACGGGCAGGAACACCACGCGGGCGGGATCGTCACCAAGGACTTGCCTTTCGGACGGCGAAAGCGAGCGGTACCATGCTTGGGCCCCGGTTGCGACCGAATCCGTCGGGACAAGTGCTGCCGCGAGCACCGTACTGGTAACAGCAAGCACACCTGCCCCTACTCTGAGTAGCACTGCGATGAACGTACGCTTCATTGTTGATCCTCCCTGTGGTTTACGTGCTGAGTCACTGCCGCTGCGTCACTTCCCGAGCCGCCATCTCGACGATCTGCTTTTCCTCATTGGTGATCTCCGTTACCCCGGACCAACTTCGGACAACCCGTTGGTCTCTTGAGAGAAGGATCACTGTGGGCGTGATCAATGCGGTGCGCTGTGCCTCGGACAGCGGTGGCAGCGGCGCAACCTCGTCCACGCGAATCCCATTGACAACGGCAAACGCGCGAAGGACATCCGGAGCATCTCGCCCGATCACGGCGACAGAAAACCCGAGACGTCCAGCGGAGAGCCGCGCCAAGACGGGCGCGAGCCGCTGGCAGGCTGCGCATGAACTACTGAGCACCAGAGCTAGCGTCGGACGACTCGTTCCTGAAGCGCGCACGCTGAGCGATGCCCCGACCGCAAAGGCTGGCCGAGAAGCAATCGCCGAGAGAATGGCTGCAATCGCCAGGGCAGAGCAACCGATGCCCACCGCAGCCACAAGACATTTGTCGACCCTAGACATACAGTCTCCTACGCAGTAGATGCGGTCCACTGGGTAGAACGACACACGCGCGAGATCCGAACACGGCAACGTGCGTTCGCTTTCCGACTGACTGTCGTTCCCTCTTGAGACGCCATCACCGGAACACTTCCGCTCCGGGGCGACGGTGACGAGGCGACGGCCGCAATCGGCTGGACCACTAGCAGCCCGCTACGGACGCTGGCCGGCTCACGGCCCCGCTCACTCTCGCCTGATGGCCGACGTCCGTCAGGAGAGAGTCATGAGCACACAGACCCGCACGACTGCCACGACCAACCGCACTTCACAAACCGCCGAGGAGATTCTCGGACAGTTCTATTTCGCTCTGGGACAGGGCGCAGGCGCCATGCGCATCCAGCGAAGCGCGATCGCGGCGCTACGGGCACGCTACGCCGACCCCATCGCGCAGAATGTTGATCGATGGAAGGCGGGCGCACCGAATGTGCTGGCCTTTGTCACGCAGGTTGGCCGTCTCGCGGCGCAGCTGGCCACCAGCGCCGGTCGCACGTTCATCGCTGAGGCAGACTTCACAGAGGCCCGCACAATCATTGAGGCCGGTGTGCACTCCTCGGGCGATCGCGCACACGGGATCTTTGCAGGGCCATGGTGCCCGACCGGCGCAACGCCAGAACCAATCTCCGAACCCATGGCCGACCACCGCGAAGTCGCAGCGAACTCGGTTGCACCGCGAGCGCCGATCGCCGCGGTTCCCGAGAGCGTGAACTAGAACCTGTGGTGCCCGGCGACAGCATCGACTGTCGCCGGGCCCAGAATGACGTCGAGGCGCGCGGCCTCATCGGCTTCCGCTCGCAGTTCCTCACGGAAACGCGCGGCACCGGCATCATGAACCACATCTTCCATGGCTGGGAGCCGTGGCATGGTCCGATCGGTTCGCGTCAGAACGGCGCGCTCGTGTCGGATCGTCAGGGCAAGTCCACCGCCAACGCCATCGCGGCGCTTCAGGAGCGCGGCGAGATCTTCATCGATCCGACGACGGAAGTGTACGAGGGCATGATCATCGGCGAGAACGCGCGCGAGAACGACCTCGACGTGAACATCTGCAAGGAAAAGAAGCAGACGAACATGCGCGCGTCATCGGCCGACGAAGCGATCCGCCTCATTCCGCCGCGCAAGATGGGCCTGGAACAGGCGATCGAGTTCATCAACGACGATGAATTGGTGGAAGTGACGCCGAAGAGCCTGCGACTGCGCAAGCGCGTGCTGCAGGCGAACATTCGTCCGCGGCGTTCGCAGGACTAAGACCAACACGGAGACACGGAGGGTCGGAGAAAACCTCTGGGCTTCGAAGATCACGAGTGGGGCGGGCCGACAAGGTCCGCCCCGTTTTGCGTTGGGACGGTGGCCTACTTCTTCTGATAGGTCGTTGTCGTTGACGGGAGCCCTTCCGGGTTGAAAACCGCCACAATCGACAGCTTGCCGTTGTCCAGCGACAGGGTCTGCGTTACGGCCGTCGGGCCGAGTGCGGCATCGCGCGAATGCCGAGCCACGTCAGTCCGAGTGCCCCGAGAACGCCGAGCACCGCCGAAACACCCAATTCACCGACGAGGCCGACAACCAGTTGGTCGCGCGACGCGCCGAGCGCCCCTCTGATGGCGAACTCAAGTCGGCGACGCTCATAGTGCACCAGCAACAAGGCAGCCAGCGCCGCACAGCCACCACACAAGACCAACAGCGCGAGTCCCCCGACCACACCGAACGACCCACCGTCCTGAATGACCACCTTCGCCGACTCAGGTCCGCCGAAGACTCGACTGAGTAGGACAAACTGCGCGCTCCGCGGTCCACCGGCGACTCTCAGCCGTTGGTTGGCGTCGCTCACGGTGTCGCCGGGTCGCAATCGCGCGATGACGTCCATCGTCACGAAGCGAGGAGCGTTCCCGGCCAGGCCCAAGACCAATGCAGAAGGAATCCACACATCCGTCGATTCGCCGCGCCGCGCGCCGTTGAATCCGGGCGGAGCAATACCGATGACACGCAGTGGCTTTGGCGCGGTGGCAATCACCGAACCAATCACGTCACGCCCATGGAAGATCCGCGTCCATGCCCGATCGCTGATGATCGCCACTGGCTCAGCGCCGACCCGGTCGTCTGACGCCGTAAAGTCACGGCCACGAACAGGCACGCCCAGCAGACTGAAATACGCGTGGGTCACGCCAGAGACGTCGAAGTTCGCGCCTTCCTGCGGCAGCGTGACTGCAGGCTTCTGGATTCCATCGAGCCCGTCGGTCGCTCCCTGCCCCGCGACCGCTTCGAACGTGGAGAAGATCGGCACGTCGAGCGAACGGTACTTGGAGCCCAACATCGTCACAACGCGATCCGGATCACGAAACGGGAGCGGCCTCAGCCAGAGTGCGTTGACGAAGGTAAAGACAATGAGATTGAGACCGAGCGTCGCCGAGAGGAGTGCTGACATCGACAACGAGAACCCCAGGAAGCGGTATCTGGTGTTCATCAGCGCGTGTCGGAAGCCCTGCAGCATTTGCTCAGCCAGGACGCCGGTGCGCCGCTGCCGCACGGTCTCTTTCACTGACTCGACACCCCCGAGCTCCGCCAGCGCTTGCCGACGCGCTTCCGCCGGCGAGACGCCTGCGGCCACCTTCTCGTCGGCCAGCAGCTCCGCGTAGTTCTGTACGCTGTCGTGCAGGTCGCGCTCGGCGCGATCGCGCGAGAGCCAGCGACTGAGTGCAGCGACGACGCGACGCAGGGCCAGCAAAAAGAGCCGCCTATGACTCGAGGGCCTTGGCCATCGCGAGCGACAACGCCTCCCAGAGACGCGTCTCGGCGGCCAGTTGGCGCTTGCCTGACGCGGTGAGAGCGTAGAACTTGGCTTTGCGCTTGTTCTCCGACTCGCCCCAGTGGCTCTTCAACCAGCCCTGTTCTTCGAGGCGGTAGAGCGCCGGAAACAAGGAACCCGGCTTCACATCGAAGGTCGTGCCGGTCATCTGATGAATACGCCGAGACACGCCAAGGCCGTGCAGCTCGCCGGTGGACAGCGCGCGGAGAATGAGCAGATCCAGTGTGCCTTGCAACAGGTCCAGTCGAGACATGGGCCTCTCCTATTGATGATCGATAGGAGATCACGACACCTACAGGGTGTCAATAGGAAGAACCAGCAGGCCGACGCGTAACATGTCGCCGGGCAGGCCCTGGTTGCATCCCCTGCATCGGGCCTTCCCTTCCGTCGGAGGCGGCGTTAGGCTGTAGGCAGAGTCGCCTGATGACTGAGCTCCTGAACGATCGTCGCGAGATCCTTCGCATCGCTGCCGAACATGGCGCTCGCAACCTGCGCGTGTTCGGGTCAGTGGCGCGTGACGAGGCTCGCCCGGACAGCGATCTGGACCTCTTGGTGGATATGGAGGACGGCCGGTCACTGCTCGACCTCGTTGGCCTCGGCCAGGATCTCGAGGCCCTCCTCAAGCGACGCGTTGATGTGGTGACCGCCAACAGCGTCCACTCCGCCATCCGCGCCAGTATCCTGAGCGACGCTCGCCCACTGTGATGCCGGCCAAGAACGACCGCGTCTATCTCGACCACATCCTCGAAGCCATCGGCGACATCCAGCAGTACACTTCCGCCGGCCACGACGCGTTCCTGTCGGATCGCATGCAGCAGGATGCCGTCATTCGCAAGCTTCAAGTCATCGGCGAGGCAGTCAAGAACCTCTCTGACGCCACGACGGCTGCCCACCCTGACGTCCCGTGGCGGCGCATCGCGGGTATGCGTGATCGATTGACTCACGCGTACTTCGGCGTGGACCTTGCGCTCGTTTGGGCCGTGGTCGACACGCAACTTCCCGCGCTTCGCGACACCGTCGTTCGAGCTCTCGCAGCGCTGCCGCCAGAGTAGGACGGTCACGGCCTTCGGGTCAGCTACGGCAGCGGCCGCACGCGGCTCAATTTCCGCGCGCGAGAACGACCTCGACGTGAACATCTGAAAGGAAGAGAAGCTTGGCGGGCCGCGGTAACCGAAGGCGGTGTTTACCACGGCCTGTCAAGCGCCGGTCATGAGAACGACGAGCTGGTGGAAGTGACGCCGAAGAGCCTGCGCCTCCGTAAGCGCGTGCTGCAGGCGAACATCCGTCCGCGGCGTTCGCAGGACTAGACCGACACGGAGACACGGAGGCTCGGAGAAGACCTCTGGGCTTCGAAGATCACGAGCGGGGCGGGCCGACAAGGTCCTCCCCGTTTTGCGTTTCAGTCGGTGGCCGCAAGCACCTGCGTCAGAATCGTTCCCACATCGCCTTCGACTTTCACGGCTGCACACTCGTCGCCGCGCGTGTGACCGCGGTTCACAATCGCGATCGGCAGTCCCGCCTCGTGGGCCTGACGGACGAAGCGGAAGCCTGAATAGACCATCAGCGACGATCCCACAACCAGCAGCGCATCGGCGCCGGCCAGCGCGTCGCGGGCCGTCTCGTATCGCGCGCCCGGGACGTTCTCGCCGAAAAAGACGACGTCCGGTTTGAGCTGGCCGTCGCACGACGGACAACGCGGGGCTTCGAACTCGTCCACCCGCGCGGCGTCGATGTCCGCATCGCCGTCCGGTGCCGCAACGGCCGCCGCGTGCCATGCGCCATTTGAAGCGGCCATCGCACGCTGCACATCCGCGCGCGGTGTGCGTTCACCACAACCGAGACAGAGGACGCCGTCGAGACGGCCGTGGAGGTCGATGACGCGTCGGCTGCCCGCGCGCTGGTGCAGGCCGTCAACGTTCTGCGTGACGAGTTGCGCCAGCGACCCGGTGCGTTCCCAAGCGGCGAGCGCGTGATGCGCCGCGCTGGGCTCTGCCGCATTGAACCGCGCCCATCCGGCAAACGCGCGTGCCCAGTAGCGTCGGTAGGTCGCATCCTGATTGCAGAAAGCCTGATACATGACGGGCGGCTTCCGCTTCCAGTCGCCGCGCTCGTCGCGATAGTCGGGAATGCCCGACGCCGTGCTGCAGCCGGCACCGGTGAGAACGAAGACGCGTCGATGCGTCGCGATCCAGCCATGCAGGTCGTCGAGTCCGGTGCGAACGGCCATCACACCGTATGCTACCGTGCGCGCATGCGCACCGGGACGTGCACGGCCTCGCCTACCTCCGTGCCGAGCTGAGCCAGGCGGCTGCTTCAGCGGGCGTAAGCACCCGCACCGGCGACTTGGCGAAGTCGCGCGTGTTTCGCGTCACGATCGCCGCGCACTTGGCGCGTTGCGCCGCCGCCGCAGTGACGGCGTCTTCAAAGTCCTTCCATCCCAACGCGTTCGCCGTTCGAATGACGCCGTCGTCTACCGCGGCCACGCCAAAGACCGAGAGCAACGCGTCCGTATTCTGTCGAGCACGGCGAGCGCCAACGGCCTTCGTCGTCAGATAGTGGATCGTCGTGACCGCATGGGCCGCTAACACGCCATCAGCCACACCGTCCTCGATCGCGGACCACACGGCAGCCGACGCATCGGCGTGAGGCGCGCGGTCGAGCAACACGTCGAGGACGACGTTCACGTCGAGCAGGAGCGTCTTCACCGGTGCTTCTTCTTGAGATAGGCGAGGTAGTCGGTCTTGACCGCCCCGTTCGGTCCCCTCAAGGAACCGCGGAGCTTGGCGAGCACGGGCGGCACCTCCCCCGACGCCTCACCACCAGAGGCGACGAGGTGGAGCATGGACTCCACCATCCGCGACACGGACGTGCCCCTCGACGCGGCGACGCGCTTGGCGCGCGCGACCACGGCAGGATCGACATTCAGTGTGAGCTTGGCCATACGTAGGAACGTATCACAATCATACGTATCGGCAGACGTCCGGGGGCTCTCGCCCCCGGACGGTAATGCTGTCTACTTCAGTTCTGCGTTGTGCTTCTGAATGACCGTCGCGGCCGCCTTCATCTTGGCGGCATTCGCGCCCGTCACTGACGCCGCGCTCTTGGTGAGCTCGGCAGCCAGACCATTCAGGGTCGTGACGGCCGTGCGACGAGCCGCGCCCGTGGCGCCTTCCACTTCCTTCATGCTCGCGTTGAGCGCGTCAATGCGCTCCTTCGGCAACGCATTGGCGCGACCGAGCTGATCGAGATACGCACGCGCCACAACAAGGCTGTTGGGCCACACGTAGTGCGGCTGGCACTGCACGTTGAGGTCGCCCGCATCGCCACAGCCTTCACGAGTGGCCAGCTTCGCCGCGTCGATCTCGTTCTGCGAGAGGTGCTCGCTCGGCGTCAACTGAAAGACGTCGAGGCCGCGCGCGATCTCGGAACCGTAGATGAATCCGTTGTAGTAGTAGACCGACCAGTAGCCGCCGACAACCAGCGCCTTCTCGTCAATCGGGCCGCGATCGAAGTACGCGATCTCCTGAATGCGCGCGGAGTTCGTGAAATCAAACACCGACGTGCCGCCCTGATAGAACGCCTGCACCATGATGTCGCGCCCCGGCACCGGAATAAGGCTGCCGTTGTGCGCCACGCAGTTCTCAGTCGCCGTCTGCCACGCGGGCATCTTGAAGTAGCCGCCGAACTTCAGCCGTCGCGCGTCGCCCGTGCCCACAATGTCGAACACGGCGTTGCCACCCCACATCGGCGGATGCGTTGACTGACACATCGGCTGCGTGCCGCCGCCCCACTCGTCCGAGAAGAGCAACTTGGTGCCGTCATTGTTGAACGTCGCCGAGTGCCAGAACGAGAACGACGAGTCGGCCACGTCGTCCAACCGCTTGGGCTGCAGCACATTCGTGGTGTCGAGCAGCAGACCGTTACCAGAGCACGCACCGCCGAGCAGTTTCGCCCACGGGTAGCTCGTCACGTCGTGGCATCCGGCCGTGGGGTTCGGGCTCGGTTCGCCCGTGCCCTGACGACGGCCGCGGAGGCTGGCGAGTTCGCCGGTGTTGGCATCCGCGAAGATGTAGGCGTGGCTGACAACGGCCGCCTGCTCAGGATGCGCGAGCGGCACCTTGATCACGTCGATGCCGTACGTCGACGTGTTTGGCGCGGTCGGATCGGCCACACAGCCGGCCTTCTCTTCGGCCGGGCGAATGCCCGACGTGCCCGACACGTAGATGTAGATGTTGTCCTTGTCTTTCGGATCCGTGACGATCGAGTGCGTGTGCGAACCGCGACACGTCTGCACACCGGCCACCTGTCGCGGCTTGCGCGGATCTTTGATGTCAAAAATGCGCACGCCATACATGCGGTCTGGATCTGGCGGCTGCGTGCCGCGACCCGCGCCAGCGCCTCGAGCGGCAGCCGGAGCTCCGGCCGCTGCCGGTGCGCCTGCAGCCGGCGCGCCACCAGCGCGCGGCGGTGCTCCAGGTGCGCAGTCGAGTCGGCCGTAGCCTTCAACCGACATGAACGCGAGATTGCCCCAGATGGACACATCGCCCTGGCCACCCGGACACGCGACGATCGACTGCAGCGCCGTCTTCGTGGGATCTTCGATGTTGTAGAACATCAACCCGTGGAAATTTCCCTGCGCGACGATGCGACCGCTCATGCCGAACGCGAGATCGGAGTTCGCGTAGTCGAGACTGCGCGCATTGGTGGCGTTCGGATCAAACATGCCGTCCGGCTGGCGTTTGGTCGCCACGAGCTTCATGTTCAGCGCGGCTTCACCGGCGTCGTACTTGCCGGCCTTCAGCCCTTCGCGTGGATCGGGCATGTGGCACGGCGTGCCACCGCCACGGCCCGCGCCGCGACCGGCGGCGGGAGCGGCCGGCTGACCCGCGGCGGCCTTGGCCGCCGCAATCTGCTCGGGCGTGCAGGCCTGCGGAATCGGAATCTGTCCGACCGGGTTCTGCGCCGACATCGTTGTGACCGCAAGCCCAACCGCGGCCGCAACACTCAAACAAAACAGCGTGCGTGTGTTGACTACCATTCCACTGGCCTCCCCAAGAGTCCGTACATGCGAACGATTTCCATACGCTGATCGTTGTCGACTTCATTCAGGAAGTCGCCAATGTTTGTCTCTTTGCCGCCACCGGCCGCGCGCACATCCTTCACCATCGCCAGCGCGCCCTTGTGGTGCTGAATCATGCCGGTGAGAAACAGCTCGTCGAACGTGCCGCCGCGCGCGACGTCGAGCGCCTTCATCTGCTCGGGCGTCAGCATTCCGGGCATCGGCGCCATA
>JAGNMU010000335.1 GCA_017991005.1 Gemmatimonadaceae bacterium
CAAATGCATGGCACGTTTGCCGGGCGTCTGTCCGTCGGAGAGCGCCTCGAACAACACGTAGTAGCCCCAGATCAGGGCAAACTGCAGCAGCAGGAGGAGGGCAACGCCGTCTGCGCTGATGGCAGACGCCGCCCGCGCACCAAGCACCCGGTCACCCACCGTGAAGAACAGCACAATGATGCCGATGAACGCCGAAAACGCGATGGTGGCGTCGATCAGTCCGGCAACGATGCGCGATCCGACGCCGGCCACCTGGTACGAAACGACAATCAGCTCGGGCGTCTCGATATCCACGGTGGTGGAGAGACCGCGGTCGACCGCACCGGCAGAGCGTGGGCGTGAGTCGGGAGCGGGTCGCGTGGCCATGTCGCTGGAGTGTCGTACGCCGAGCGACGGTCGTCAACCGGCGCCGTGGCGGGCGGCGGCGCGCGCTCACATTCTTCAGCATCACCGCACCTTTCCCGTCCCTGCACCCGCTGATCGCCATTGGAACCCTCTCGCTTGGGCCACGTGGGTGTCCGCCAGATTCCCGCGGATCTTCCCGCAGATGCGGACTCTGTCACGCTGTCAGAGCGCCTGCGCCAACAGCTTGCCTTCGTGCGTGAAGTGGATCGACTCAAGTCGGTGCTGCGGCGCACCTCGCTGATCGACCGGACGCGCCGTGAGAACACGGCGGAGCATTCCTGGCATCTCACGACGATGGCGCTGACGTTTGCCGAACACGCCGAGCCCGGCACGGACATGCACCGCGTGCTCATGATGCTGGTGGTGCACGATGTGGTGGAGATCGACGCGGGAGACACCTTCGCGTTCGATACCGTTGGGTATGCCGACAAGGCGGAGCGCGAAGCACAGGCTGCGGTGCGCATTTTCGGATTGCTCCCCTCCGATACCGCCCACCGGTTGCGCGAGGCGTGGGAAGAGTTCGAGGCGGGTATCAGTGCCGAAGCGCGATTTGCCAACGCCATCGACCGGCTGCAGGCGCTCGTGCTCAATGATGGCGGTGGCGACGGTGGAACATGGCGTGCGCACGGCATCTCGCGTCGCGCCGTGCTCGAGCGGATGGAGCCCATTCGACATGGGGCACCGGGGCTCTGGCCGGTTGTGCTCGACGCGGTGGATCGTGCCACTGCGGCGGGGTTTCTCGCGGACTGACCCGCGCGCCCCCGTTTTGGCGGTGGTCGGCATATGTGTATTACTTGACTAATACAGGTGTCGATAGCACCATTCTAGGTGTATATGCCAAATAATACACCTGCTATCGACCGCCGGACACGCCAGTGCTGATCCTGATCGACGCCAACCACGGCGTGCCGGCATACCGGCAGATCGTGGATCAGCTGCGCTTTCAGATTGCGAGCGGTCGACTGCCAGCCGGCACCGAGCTCCCGTCCACCCGTGCTCTTGCTCAGCAACTCGGCATCAATCCGATGACCGTGAGCAAGGCGTACGGGCTGCTGGAAGCGGAGGGGCTGCTGCGGCACCGACCGGGCCTCGCACTCACGGTGGCGCCGCAGTCGGTGGCGCAGGTGGAAGAAGAACGCGAGGCGCGGTTGCGCGCCGCGCTCGAGCCGGCCGCGCTCGCGGCGCGACAGCTCGGACTCTCGAAGACGCGTGCCGTCGCGCTGTTCCGTCAATTGCTCTCAGAAACACCTGTCGCCGAGGATGACGCCGATGCGTGATGTGACCAGTCGGGATACGCCAATGCTCACTGCCGAGAGCGTGCTCTCCTTCACGCACGTGCATAAATCGTTCAAGTCGACCACAGCACTCAGCGACGTCTCGCTCGAGGTGCCGCGCGGCACCATCGTCGGCCTGGTCGGCCGCAATGGCTGCGGCAAAACCACTCTCCTGCATCACGTCACCGGGCTGATGCTGCCGACGAGCGGAACATGTACCACGTTTGGCGTTTCCACCAACGCGCTTGGCGCGCGCGAACATGCGCGCATGGGCGTGGTGCACCAGCATGCCAAGCTGCTGGGATGGATGCGCGTCGAACAACTGCTGCAGTATATCGCGACGTTCTACGAGTCGTGGGATGTGTCACTCTCGCAACAGCTGACGGATCGTCTGCAGTTGTCGCGTGACGGCAAGGTGGCCGAACTGTCACCGGGCAATGTGCAGAAGCTCTCGCTGGTGCTGGCGCTTTCGCACCGCCCCGAGCTGCTGTTGCTGGATGAACCGTTGAGCGACCTCGACCCGACCGCGCGTCAGGACGTCCTTGCGATTCTGCTCGAGTACTTCAGCGCCCGCGAGTGCACCATCGTGATTTCCTCGCACTTGCTGCACGACATCGAACCGATGGTCAATCGCATCATCTGCCTGGAACAGGGACGGGTCACCGCTAACGCCGACCTCGATACGCTGAAGGAGTCCTACGCCGAGTGGATCGTCACGACGCGTGGCACACCGTTGCCGTTGTCGTGGAGTGAGCCCGGGATTGTGCGAGCACAAGGTGACGCGTCACAGGCGCGGCTGATCGTCCGCGGCGAGCTCGCCACGCGCGAGTCGCTGCGCGTGAGCATGGCATCGCGATACGATATCGACATTGAATCGCGGGCACTCAATCTCGAGCGACTCTTTCCGGTTCTGACCGGGGACCGTACTACGCCGCCGGAGCGTGCCCATGCGATCCGATAGTCTGCTGGCCGCGCCGAACACACTCTTTCGCCTGTGTGTTCGCTGGTACGCACTCGCCGCCGTCTGGTTCATGCTCATGGCCACATTTTCGCCCGCGCTGTTTCTGGGCGACGACGGATTTGATGTGCTGGCCGGCCAGGCGCTCACGAGCGGCCGGGATGCCACGCTCCTGGCGCGACAACTGATGCTGCAGATCGGGGTCACGCTCCCACTGGTGATCGGCGCGCTGGTATCTGGTGCGGCGACTGAGTTGTTGCGCACGCCGATGAGCTGGACGTTGCCGCGGGTCCGGCGGCGCATGCTGTCGGGACACGCGTTGCTGCTGCTGCCGTTGACCGTGGTCGTGGGATACGGAGCTCTGGCGCGCACGGATGTGCACACCGCAGTGGTTGCCGCCTGCGCTGCGACCTTCTGGTATGCCGTGGGCGTCAACTGGCTGACGATGGGGCACCGGCCCGTGGTGTCGTATCCAGTGATCTGTGTGGCGATCATCGCACTGTTTCGCCCCTCGTGGTACGCGGCGGCGATGGCACCGACGGTGGCTTCGTGGCCGATCACCATTGCGGTCGGCGCATTGGTCAGTGCACTCGGCCTGGGCCTGCTGCTGCAGCACACTGGCGCCGCGAGTGGACGCGCCGCAGTCGGGGTGGGTATGCGGACGCAGCGTCTGGGGTTGGTGGGTGTCACCATAGGTCCGGCGTTCGGCCGACGCACCGCCGTGTTCTCGCGGGCCGACGGTTCCGTGCGGCACACACTGACGGATTGGGTCGAGGCGGCGTTCATCGAAAGCTCGTGGTCCACGCGCGCCGGGCTGTTGGGACGGGGCGCGATACTCACGCTGCTCTCCACATTTCTCTACGTCGCCAACGGACAGATCGGCATACTCGGTTTCAGCTTTGCGCAACACGGACTGCAGCTCTCGGGGCAGGTGGTGTATCCGCTGTCCCGGCCGGAGCGCGCGAATATTCAGTTTCTCTGTTGCCTCATTGATGTTGTCATTCTGGGCGTGGTCACGACGGCCGTGATGACCGCGCTCGAGATGCTCCACGTTCCACGTACGCTCATGGGCGTGCCGTCCACGTCTGTGGATTGGCGGCTGGATCTGATGGCGGTGCTGGCGCTGGCACCGATCGCCCAGTGGTTTCGCGCGCTCGGCCCGTTGACGGTTGGTCGGGCAATGACTGTCGCCATCGTACCGATGACACTCATGATGGTCGGCGCCTTGATGCTTCCGCGCGGTCTCGATGCCCTGCTTGGCCATCCGGGGCGCGGTGTGTTGCTGCTCATTCTTGTGGCCATCGGCGTCGGTATGCAGGTGCTGCACTATGTGGCGCTGCACTACGTCTACGCCCGCCGGGATCTGGTGCGATCGATCTGATACTGACGTTCTCCATATGCTCGGCACTGCGATTTTACCACCAGGGCACAAAGGCACAAAGGTGTAAGCCGAACGCATCATCGCTCGGCGCGGAACGTCAGCTCTGCTCCCTGACGCCTGTCGCGGTTCCTGCCTCCCTGTGCCCTTCTCAAGACTCCGCAAGTTTGAGACAAGGACACAGGGAAGCAGGAACCGCGACAGGAGTCAGGGGGCAGAGTCTGCGCCGCTTCCTTGCGTCTGCCTTCCGCATCACTGAAATTCGCTGAATGACCAATGCAATGCCGCCCGAGGCAACCTTGGCACCGAACACGGTGCGCAAGCTCCGCGAACTCGCGTCGCGCTGGAGTGATGCAGGGGCCGCAGAGCGTGCCAACTATCAGCTCTACCTCATTGAGTTGGCCGAGGCGATCGGCGTGGAGCGCCCCAGACCCGCAGCGGGTGCGGGACGAGTCGCTGAGGGCTCCGACTATCAGTTCGAATTTGCCGTGCAGACCACCACGCGCGACGGCACAATCAGCACCAACTTCATTGATCTGTACAAGGCGGGGTGCTTTGCACTCGAAGCGAAAGATGCTGAAGAAGGCGCGAGCACGTCCAAGCTGCTGACCAAGGCGTTCGGGCAGGTGGCGAACTATGCCAAGGACCTCACCGAGCGACCGCCATATATCATGGTGCTGGATGTCGGAACGTCTGTGGCGTGCGATGGATCAGGGCGAAATGTTCGGCTATCACAAGTTGCTGCGCTTCAACGGGCACTTTTTTGCTGACGCGGAGGCGCTGCCGCTGGAGCGCGCAGAACTCGAAATACTACGCCGCGCGGCGGCTGCCGATTGGTCGGCGGTGGAGCCGTCGATCTTCGGCACACTGCTGGTGCGCGCGCTGACGTCCGAAGAACGTCATCGGCTTGGCGCCGAGTACACACCGCGTGCGTTCATCGAGCGACTGGTGCGACCCACCGTCGAAGAACCGGTGCGTGAGCGCTGGGTGGCGGTGCAGGCTGACGTCATGCAGCTCCGGGATCGCGGCCGGGCTCGGGTGGTCGAGAACGGTCGCTACGCGGGCGTGATCGCGATCTGAAACACTGGTCGGTTCACCGTCTCGACTCAGTGGGGTGGTTTTGTTGTGCGGCACGATGCGGCACGATGCGGCACGATGCGGCACGATGCGGCACGATGCGGCACCATGCGGCACGATGCGGCACGATGCGGCACAATGTGGCGCACCGTGGCACGATATGCTA
>JAGNMU010000337.1 GCA_017991005.1 Gemmatimonadaceae bacterium
TCCCTCGAATGCCGAACCAGCCCATCAATCCGCGTTGCGCCACACTCGTCCGGGTGCACACCCACGATCAGCGAGATGAACGCGGTGGAAATCCGCAGGCGTTTCGATTGGCAATCGTGCCAACGTCGGAGGCGGGCACGCCACTCGCCTCAGTGTTTCGTGTGATCCATCGACGAATCCATTGTCATCGCGGAATCCATGACCGCGCCGTTCACGCCGTCGGTTGGCGCAGCCACGCGCCCGGCCGGTGCCGGACTCGTCACCAGCGTGGGGTTCTTGATCGCGATGAACCCACCTTGCCAGCTCGTCCAGGCCATGGCGGTTGCGCTCGCGACGCTCAGCACCAGCACGGCCGAGAGCAGCGCCATTCCGGGCTGTGCATCGCGCCCGGCGCGCGCAAGACGCCACCAACCAGCGGCTGAGACGACACCCGTCGCCAGCAGAATCCAGTTGGCGATTTCGGCCGATTCCTCGTGTTCGTGAATCTGATCGCGATTCACATACCACCGTTCTTCGATGGCCTCTTCCGCTTCCTCGCCGCTCCACAGCGCCGGATAGGACGAGGCGCCGGCAAGTGTCAGTGTTGCTACCGTGTACAACAGCACCGCTCGTTTGCGGGTGATGAACGCCACGACTGCCGCGGCCGCGCCCAGCAGGGCGAGGATGATCGGAAAGTGATTGACCATCAGGTGCAACGCGTGGCCATCCATGTCGATGTCTCCTGGACTCGTGAGTGGCTCAGCGATCCGGTTCGTCGGGCATGTGCGGTCCACGCAACTTGACGGCATCCTGCTTGGCACGCGCCCGGATATTCAACATCTCGACAATGATCGAGAACGCCATCGCCATGTACGTGTAGCCCTTGGAGATGTGTTGCCCCAACCCCTCCGCCACCAGATTCGTGCCAATCAGCACGAGAAAGGCGAGCGCGAGCATCTTGATGGTCGGGTGTTTATCCACGAACGCACTGATCGGTCCCGCCGCGAACAACATGATGGCCAGCGCAATGAGGTTGGCGCCGATCATGATCGACACTTCACTCGCCATACCGACGGCGGTGATCACCGAGTCGAGTGAAAAGACGATGTCGACAATCGTGATCTGCAAGACCGTGGCGAACAGCGAACGGCCCGGCTTGCCCGACGTCGCCTCGTCCTCGGGCCCTTCAAGCTTGTGGTGAATCTCCGTCGTCGCCTTGCCGATCAGAAACAGGCCACCGATCAAGAGAATCAGGTCACGGCCGGACAACGCGCGTCCCACCAGCGTAAACAGCGGTTCGGTCAACCGCATCACCCAGGTGATGGACAGCAGCAGCAACACGCGCGTGACGAACGCGCCGGCCAGTCCGAGCGATCGCGCGCGCGGCTGTTGCGCGACCGGCAGCTTGCTGCTGAGAATCGAGATGAAGATGATGTTGTCGATGCCGAGAACAATTTCGAGCACCGTCAACGTCAGGAGCGAAATCCAGGCGTTCGGATCGGACAGCCAATGCATGTGCGGGACCGTGCGTAGGGATGGCCGTCGGCGACCGGATGGGCGCACGGCACTGCCGCGTGCAAACTCGCACACGGGCGCACGCCCATCAACGCCTCAGCAACGTCTCAGCCGAGGCGCGTTCCGGGCCTGGTCCGGGGTGGCCACGCAACGGCACGGCACGCCCCACTATGTTTGGCATATGGTTGCGCCCGATCCCACACGTCCGTCCGCCGGCTCTTCAGCCGCGGCGCCCGCTGCACGCCCCGCCGTGGTGCTCCTCTCCGGCGGCCTCGACTCCACCACGGTCCTCGCGGTGGCGAAACGCGAGGGGTATACGCCGCATGCGATGACGTTTCGATACGGCCAGCGACACTCGGTCGAGATCGAGGCCGCACGTCGCGTGGCAGCGGCACAGGGCGTCGCGCAGCATGTCGTGGTCGATATCGACCTGCGCCAGTGGGGCGGCTCGGCGCTCACCAGCGACCTGGCCGTGCCCAAGGATCGCGATGTGGACATCGACTCGCACGAAATTCCCGTCACGTATGTGCCGGCCCGCAATACGATTTTCCTGTCGTTTGCGCTCGCGTGGGCCGAGGTGCTGGGTGCCGACGCGATCTTCATCGGCGTGAATGCGCTCGACTACTCGGGCTATCCCGACTGTCGGCCCGAGTACATCTCGGCGTTTACCACGATGGCGAATCTCGCCACCAGAGCCGGAGTGGAGGGCACCCAGCGATTGACCATTCACGCGCCGTTGCAGCAGCTGAGCAAGGCGGAGATCGTCGCCTTGGGCATCTCGCTGGGGGTCGACTATTCCGTCACCACCAGCTGTTACGATCCGGCACCCGATGGCACCTCGTGCGGGCACTGTGATGCGTGCCAACTTCGGCTGAAAGGATTCGCCGCCAACGGTCTCATCGATCCGATTGTGTATGCCGATCGCTGACCGCGTCTCTGCGCACCACGCGTCCTCATGACGTACACGGTCAAGGAGTGCTTTTATACGCTCCAGGGTGAAGGCATACACGCGGGACGCCCTGCGGTGTTTCTGCGCTTCTCCGGATGCAACCTGTGGACCGGTCGCGAGGCGGACCGCGCGACGGCGGTCTGCACCTTTTGCGACACCGATTTCGTGGGCGTTGGACCCGATGGCGGCCGGTTTGCCACCGCGGACGCCTTGGCGGCCTTTGCCAAGAGCCGATGGCCGTTGGACGCGTCACCCGACGCACGACCCTTTATCGTGTGCACCGGCGGTGAGCCATTGCTGCAGCTCGATGACGCGGCGATCACGGCACTCCATGCGTCCGGGTTCGAAATCGCGGTCGAGACCAATGGCACCCAACCCGCACCGGCGGGGTTGGATTGGATCTGCGTCAGTCCGAAGTCAGACGCCCCGCTTTTCCTCACCAGTGGGGACGAACTGAAACTGGTCTTCCCGCAGCCGCAGGCCATGCCGCCCCGTTTTGAAGGGATGGCGTTCCGGCATTTTCTGCTGCAGCCCATGGACGGTCCGCAGGCGGCCGAAAACACCCGCGCCGCCGTGGCCTACTGTCTGGCGCATCCGCGGTGGCGGCTCTCGTTTCAGACCCACAAGGCGCTCGCGATCCGCTAACAGGCCGTCCTGGTGGCCGATGGCATCACAAAGCTGCTCCTACCGCCCCCGATTTGACGATTGTTGGCCGGGAGTGTGATGGCGACGGTAGCGGCTGCGTCGTCTGAGGAATAGTTTCTTGTGCTTACGAGCTACTCCTTTCGAGTGGCTCTCGCCATCCATCCTGACCCGACCCGTCGCATGGCCTTTCGCCGCCATCTGCTCGTGACGCTGTGTCTCGCTACTGCGCTTGCCGCAGGCGCGACACGGAGCGACGCGCAGACGGTGCTGGCCAGCGAGTCCAAGAAGCCGTTCGCCGCGTTCAGTGCGTCGGCCTCGGCACTTCGTGACAGCATTGTCTCCAAGGCGCGCGGACAGATCGGGACGCGCTACAAGCTCGGTGGCACCAGTCCGAATCGTGCACTCGATTGCAGCGGACTTGTGAAGGTGGTGATGAGTGCGCTCGACGTGATTCTGCCACGTACGGCGCGTCAGCAGGCGACAGTGGGTCAGGAAATTCCCAAGGATCTTGCCGCGCTCAAGCCGGGTGATCTGCTGACGTTCGGACGCGGCAAAACGATTTCGCACATTGGGATTTACGTTGGCGAAGGACGCATGGTGCACGCCAGCACCTCCAAACGCCGCGTCATTGAGACCTCGCTGACCTCGCGCTCGCCGCTGATTCGTCAGTGGAAAGGCGTTCGCCGCCTCGTCGACGGAACGCGCGACAGTTTCCGCGACAGTCTTCTCGCCATCGCCGATACCCTGCGCTGAGGCGCGGGTCTCGCACAACGTGGTGATAGGTCGGGACATCCTGCTGCGTGGACGCGGCGCCGATGTCGGAGTGCGCGCCTCACACACGCTGACCAACGCCATAGGTGCCGTGGTCGGAACGGCGATCTACTTGCTGGGTGATGCCCTCGGCCTCTGGCAGGCGGCCGGACTGTCCAACTGGGGCGCGCAACTGGGCGCCTTGCTCGGCGGACTGCTGCTCGCGTCCACTGGTGCTGGGGCACTGCTCTGGGCCGTCGCTGGCGTGTTGACCGTCACGCTCTCACTGGTGACGTTCACGCCGATCGTTCGGCCACTCATCGCGCCCTTCGTCCGCGCCGACGTCGCCAGCGCCGCACCCGTCGATGCCATCGCCGTGTTGTCAGGATCGATCACGGACGACGGCCGCATGACCGGGCAAGCGCTCGATCGCTTGCTCACCGCGATGCCGCTGGTGCAGCAGCGGAACGTTCCCGAGCTCGCGCTCTCGGTGGTGTCGCGTGACGATCAATCGCCGCCAGTCACCTCCGAAGCGGATCAACGTGCGCTGGTGCAACGCATGGCGCCGCTCGCTACCGTGCGCTTCGTGTATAACGTGCACAGCACGCGCGATGAAGCGCTCGCGTTTGCCGCGCTCGCGCGGACGCACGGGTGGAAGCGTGTGATCGTGGTGACCTCGCCCATGCACTCGGCGCGCGCCTGTCGCGCCGTCGAGGTGGCCGGGCTGCTGGTGGAATGTCGTCCGGCGGAGTCTCGCGACTATTCGCTGCGCTGGCTCGATCGCGCGGCCAATCGCCGGCTGGCCTTTCAGGACGTGCTGTACGAGACCGCCGCGCGCCTGCTGTATCGCTCACGCTCGTGGATGTAGGCGCATCAGGCGCAGCGGCGGAACGAATTCGGCGCTGACCGCTATGGGCGCGAATTGGCTGCTAGTTCGGCGCCACGTTGATGCGGCGACGACCACTGAAGTCGGTCAGGAGCTCCGCACCTTGATCGGTGAGCGCCAGGGCGAGCCGCTCCAGCTGCAACCATGCCGATCGGGATTCGCCGCTCATGGCGTCGCTCACCGCCCGACGCGACGTAAACCCGGACGACCGCGGTCCCGTCGATGATGCTCGTCCTGCCGGTGTCATGTAGGTGGTCAGCTGCTCGATGCCACGCACCACGAGCGTGACACCGGACTCGCCACCGTCAGACGCATAGGTCACCACCACGTACCACTGCCGATAGCGGTACGGATCCTCCCATAGGCCGCCCAGCGACGCCCGGACCCACTGCTCCCGCCGATTGTCAGCCGTGGCCTGCAGGCCGGCGTTGAACAGCGCTTTGCGCATCAGGGAGGGAACGTCTGCCGTTTCCAGCGGTAGGCGTAGCCATACCGATTCGAGCGGGGGCTGCGTCAAG
>JAGNMU010000336.1 GCA_017991005.1 Gemmatimonadaceae bacterium
CTCATCGACCAGGTGCGAGCGGCCGGTGAGGAGCTCGATGCGGTGATTGTCGCTGCGGGTGGAGGCGGGCTCACGGCCGGTGTCGCCTGCGCCGTCAAGCTGATGAGTCCTGATACGGCGGTGTATGTCGTGGAGCCCACCGGTGCCGATACGCTGGCGCGCAGTTTCGCCGCGGGCTCACCGCAGTCCATCGATGCCGTACGCACGATTGCCGACTCACTCGGCGCGCCGCGGTGCGAGCCCTATTCGTTCGCGCTCAACCGGCGCTTTGTCGATGAGGTGGTGCTGGTGACCGACGACCAGATCCGCGACGGCATGCGCCTGCTCTTTCGGTCGGCCAAGTTGGCTGTGGAGCCCGCCGGTGCGGCCGCACTCGCGGCGCTGATGTATCCGCTGCGCGCGCGTCTCGAAGGAAAACGGGTGGGCGTTGTCGTGTGTGGCGCCAACATCGATGTGCGGAGCTTCGCGAACTTTCTCCTCCCATAGCGGTAGTGGCAGGCATGACTTCTCCTCTCGTTCTGGAGTCGCACCGCGCGGCATTGACCGGTCACTGCTATCGCATGCTGGGTTCGGTTGTGGACGCCGATGACGCCGTGCAGGACACGATGCTGCGCGCGCTGCGGGCGCTCGACCGTTTCGATGGCCGCTCGTCACTGGGCACGTGGCTGTATCGCATCGCCACCAATGTGTGCCTCGACTTCCTCTCGTCGCGTGAACGACGTATGCGTCCCATGGAGATGGGCCCGGTGGGCACCACCGAGGACACGCTGACGACGTTGCCCAGCACGCACTGGCTGGAACCGGTCCCCGACGCGCTCGCAATTCCGTCGGATCATGATCCCCATGAACGTGCCGTGCTGCGCGAAAGCGTACGACTGGCGTTCGTATCGGCGCTGCAGCATCTGCCACCGCGTCAGCGTGCCGTGCTGATTCTGACGCAGGTGCTCAACTGGTCGGCCGCCGAAGTGGCCGAGTGTCTGGAGATGACGACGGCCGCCGTGAACAGCGCGTTGCAGCGCGCACGAGCCACGCTGGCCGAGAAACAGCTCACGCGAGCGGTGGAACGCACATCGCAATACGTGCCGGTCGAGCTGACGCCGGAACAGCGCCGCCTGCTTGACAGGTATGTGGAGGCGTTCGAAGCGTACGACGTGTCGGCGCTGACGATGCTCTTGCGTGAGGACGCCGTCATGTCGATGCCGCCCTTCTCATTGTGGTTGCAAGGGCACGAGTCCATTGCGAAGTGGCTCTCGGGACCCGGTCGGGAGTGCCGAGGCTCGCGCCTCGTCCCAACCGCCGCCAACGGCTCCCCGGCGTTTGGGCAGTACCGGGACGGCGGAGCGACACCGTGGGCGCTGGTGGTGCTCGAGCTCGAGGGAGACCGGATCGCCGCGCTGAATTCGTTTCTCGATACGGACACACTGTTTCCGCGGTTCGGGCTTCCGCCGCGACTGACAGACGCGACTGCCGGATAACGTGCACGGCCGACCGATGAGTTTCGGCCGGTCGGCGCGTCCAAGCACTGTGCCCTGCCAATCACCGTGCTTTCTGGTGGAGTGTCCGCGCCGTGCCGATCGTCTATCCCATCACCCTTACGCCCTGTCCCCTCATGTCCGCTCCTCGCAAGCTGTTCGTGAATCTTCGCGTCAACGACCTCAAGCAGTCGATGGCGTTCTTTTCCGCGCTGGGTTTCACGTTCAATCAGCAGTTCACCGACGATAACGCCGCCTGTATGGTGGTCAGTGACGACGGCTACTTCATGCTGCTCACCGACGCGTTCTTTCGCGGATTCACCCATCGCGAGCCGTCCGACCCCATGCGCGCCACCGAGGCGATGTATGCGCTGTCGTGCGAGAGTCGTGAAGAGGTCGATGCGCTGGTCAGCAAAGCGCTGGCCGCCGGCGGCACACCCGCCATGCCGGTGCAGGATCATGGTTTCATGTATGCCCACAGCTTCTACACACCCGACGGTCATCACTTCGAGGTGATGTGGATGGACCCGGCCACGATTCAGTAGCGTCGGGTTCGGGGAGCGCGGGGGGGTGCACCCTGTCTAGCTTTCCGACATGACCGCCCGCCTCCCGCTCCTCCCCGCGGCGCCGTACCGTGCGCGCCCGATGTTTGTGCGCAGCGCCCTCGCGCTAATCGCGTGCGTGCTCGTGTTTGCATTCACGTCACGCGCCACGGCGCAGTCCACGTCGTGGACATCGGCACACCAGCAGGCGACGTGGCTGTCCACGTTTGTGGATCACGCGATCACCTCGCGCGACGCGCTCTGGTTCGACGGACACTGGCGTCGCATGGGATTGGGCGAGTCACCGCAGCAACTCCTGCTGCGCGGCGGCGTGCTGCACACCATCGCGCCGGGGGTGCGCGTGGGAGGCGGATACGCGTACATCGCGACGGCCCCGTATGGCGAAGTGCCCATCGCCGCGCCGCTCCGTGAGCACCGCATCTGGCAGCAGTTGACGCTCGGTCACAAGGCCGGCGCGGTGTCGTTTGTCCATCGGTATCGCTTTGAACAGCGATGGCTGGCATCCGTGCGCGCCGACGCATCCGGCGATGGCTCGACGCTGGGGCCGTGGGCGTATCAGCAGCGTGCGCGATATCAGATACGCGGACAGGGCAACCTGCCCGCCATGCGACTGCGCGGCCGTCCACTGCTCGCGTTTGCGTACGACGAACTGCTGATGCCCATCGGCCATGCCGACGCCACACTACGCGTGACGCAGAACCGGCTCGGCGGCGGCATCGGTATTCCGGTGGATACGCGCCAGCGGATCGAACTGGGCTACATGAACCTCTGGAACGCCATTCCCGCGCGTCGCGCCAACGAGATCAACCACACGCTCACGGTGTCGTGGGTGTGGACCGCCACGAAATAGCGCGCCGCACGGTGGTCAGTGCGGGCCGGCAGAACCCGCTGAGCGTGCCACCGTGCCACGCAGCATCTCCAGACGCAGCTCCGTCCATCCCTCCACCTGCACGTGCTGCACGCGAATCTCGTGCGCGCCGCCCGTGAGCGGTGCGTAGTCGGGCATGGTTTCGTGCGGCGCCCAGTGATCGATTGCCAGTCGGCCATCGATCCACACGCGAATGGCATCATCGCTGAGGGTCCGCAACGTGTAACGCCCGGCTGGCAGCACCACGCGTGATACCGCCTCGAGCGCCATACGTGCCTGCGGAATCCGCGGGTGCGTGGGTCGAAACCACATCCAGTCGAGTCGCGGCAGGGTGAGCGACACCAGTGGTGCGCCGCGCAGCAGTGCGTCGAATGCCGCGGGTTTGCTGCGCGGGTCGGTGCTGTCGCTCCACGCGAACACCTTGACCGCCCACGACTGACGCGGTTCGAAATGGGTGTACCCGAATCTCACCGGCACGCCGCGCGCGGTGGTGGCGCCGCGTGGTGAACGCGTGGAGTCGCCCGTGTAGACCAGCTGCACCGACCAATCGCCCACACTATCCCGGCGCGGCAACACGGTGAGGGTATCTCCCACCGAACCCGTGCGAGCGGAGATCGAACGAACGCCGCGCAGCGACGCAACACGCCACGCTCCGGCCGGGCCAAGTACGCGAAGACGCAGCGGCGTTGCACGCACGCTGTCCAGCGGCCAGAGTTTGGGAGAGCGCCAGTCGAACGGTCCCCATTCGTCCACCACAATGGCGGAGCGATCGCGGTTCGCAACAGCGCGCCGGGGCCAGCCGGTCTCGGTGGTGCGGAACGGCGTCGGCAGTCCGGACGCCGCGAACAACGCGAGCGGATCACACGGTCTCTCGCGTGTCCGTCCCTCATTGTCCGTGGTGTCCACCGTTGTCGTTTGACGGATACTCCACGGCTGGTTCACCCCGGCAAATGTGTTCCGCGTGATGCGATAGTCGCGGCTTCGCGTGTCGCGATGTTTGGGATAGCCCCAATCACTCGGCTCGATCGGGTTGGCCCACAGACTCATCCCGATGCTGTCACTGCCCGCGCCATCGAATGCATTGTGGGTCACGACGTTGTCTTGCCCATGCTCGATGGCAATGCCGATGCGATTGCGGATGAAGCAGTTGCCGACGATGCGGGAGCTGTAGCTGTAGCCGCCCCACAGCCCGTGGTCACTGCCCTCGATGCGATTGGCCAGGAAGTCGTTCCGGCTGAACGTCGCTTCCATGCCATTGGTTGGCGCAAAACTGAAGTCGTTGGCAAAGAACATATTGTCGTTCACGCCGCCGACACCCGTGTCCATCGTCTGCTGGCCGGCCCAGACAAACAGTCCGTCACCGCCGTGCGTGACCGAATTGAAGGCAATCATGTTGCGATGACACTGTTCGAACATCAGGATGCCCGCCGAGTCTTGTCCGCGGCGAAAGAAGCCATGACTGTACCCGCGCACATTGTAGTCGATGCGGTTGTGCGAGATCTCGTTGGCGCTCGAGCGGTACATCCCGATGCCAAGGCCAGAGTTGAACGAAAAGTCATTCCGGCGGATGACGAGAGAATCGCTGCGCACCAGCATGAGACCATTCATCCCCTGCTCGACGCGATTCTCGACGATCGTCCCGCCTGTCACGTCGGCGAGATAGATTCCCGCGCCAAACCGCAGCCACTCGTCCTGTTCGTTCTTGTGATAGCTCAGCCAGTCGGTGAGACTTTCATGCTCGACGAGACTGAACAGACGCGGCTTCCAGTTGTACGAGAAATTGTTGCGCTCGAGTGTCAGGCCGCGTGTGTGGCGCGCCATCAGCGCGACTTTGTAACCGCGGGCGGTCGCCCCGATCACGCGGACATTGCGGCCGCCTTCGATACGAATGGCGACGCCGCGCGCCTGATCCGGGTCAGCCGATGGTGCCAGCCCTTCCAGTACCACATCGCGCATGTCGACCGTGATATCGTCGCCGCGCACGACAATGAGTGCGCTATCCAGCGATGCCGGCGCGGTCAGCCGATACGTGCCTGGCGCAAATCGCGCGGATGTGGTGACGACCAGACCGCTTCGTGGTGTCAGCTGTGTCGCCGCACCGGCCGTCGCACCCTGCGCGCCAATCGCCCCGGCGCACGTCAACCACGCCGCTGCGGCAACCAGTAGCCGGGTCATAGCCATCGGCGCACCCGTGAGGCGTACGCGTCGAAGGTCGCAGGAAAGGTGTCGCGCAGATAACGCTCCTCGCGTCGAATGACGAACACCGTCAACAGCAACAGCACCGGCGGCAGCAGCACCAACGGCATCACCAGTCCCGCGGCCAGCGCTGCACCCACATA
>JAGNMU010000338.1 GCA_017991005.1 Gemmatimonadaceae bacterium
GTGAGTTCGAGGATCTACTAGACGAATTTGATCCGGCGATGCTTGCGGATCTACACGGAAAATTGGATGGGACAGTGAATATGGGGGGCGGGAGTTTTTTTTCCGGGCCGGACAAGGCTACATTCGAGGCCAAGACCTATACGAGCGCTGGTACGTCCGCGTGGGTGATTCAAACAGGTAGCATGGAGGAAGTCGGAGGGTGGATCACGGGGGCAGCGAGTCTTTTTTGCACTGGACTGAACAACTGCAACCAGTTCGCAACCGGAACCGGTAATTGCATGGAGGGAGTGGAGTGGTATGCGCAGGCCACCCATCGTTTCGTCTTCAAGTTCGGCGCTGCACAGAATATTGGAGACACACAGAAGTACTTGTGGTGCGAGCCATCAGTGACCTACGTGAGTTCTGGCGGGGGACAGGGAGGATGCCCCAACGGATACTGGCAGCAGTACTATTACTACATCGATGGCGCCATCGTCTATGAGTGGTGGGAGTATGAGTGCGGCTACATGATCTGACGTCCCTTTGCGCATCATTTTCCATCACGTCAATAGAGGATCGCCATGAAATCTAGATATCGCCTCCGTCAAGCAGTCAGTGCCGCCTTCGTCTTCGTCTTGGTGAGCCTCCCATCGAAAAGTCTGGCCCAAGAGGTCGGTGTGAAGTCCTCAATAGCATCCTCTCGTGGACTTCGTGGCCAGAAAGCCGCACTGGATGATTCTGTATCCGTCATTCTTGTCAGCGTGCCGAAGCTCGATGCCGATGGAGCTGTTGCTCAGGTACTTCGCATGTCTTCAGAAGCGGATCGCGTGTATCTGCTGGTCACTGAATCGGCACGTGCCAGAGACGTAGCAAGAGCGCTTCAAGTGATTAGTCGTGCCGTGATGTCCACCGTGAAACTGGAGGCTGGCGAATTCAGAGCACCGATTCTTCCCGCTCCGGAAAGTGGGGTCGCTCCTGAAGCAAAGATTGCCGAAGTCTCGAGATTGCTGGGGGATCTTCGTTCTTCAGTCAAGCGACTTCGAGTGGACGGAAGAGAGCTAAGTCCGAGCCTTAGCATTCGACTGCCACTGGAAGTGGTCGCGACGAATCGGGAGCCGAAGAAGTAGGGAATTGAGGAGTCTGTGACGTGACCACGCGGAGAACAGCAAATAAAGTATTGCTGTTCTTCGCGTTCTCATAGTTCCTCGGCGAGCTTCGCGTTCAGAAGTGCTTCGCGAACTCCCACGCTGTTCTCAGGCTCCCGCTGTTCTCAGGCGGCAGCGGCCGGTCCCAAGCGGCCCACGCGAAACCTCGGGCAGCGTCTCTGGCCCGCCGAGCGTAATTGAGACAGTTTCCACAGACTGACCGCTCCCGCGCGGGCAGTGCTGCCGAACGTCCGGTCCCGGAAATCCCCTCGAGTCCCGCCATGACGAAGCCATCGTCCCGTTGGTTCTTTTCGATCGCCCTGTTGCCCGCCGCGTTGCAGGCGCAGGTCGCCGCCAAACCTGCCGCCGCCCGTCCCGTCGCCGCCAAGGTGCCGATGATGGCGTCGGTCGACAGCTCGCTGTTCCGCGGGCTCAAGTACCGGCTCGCCGGCCATTCACGCGGCGGACGCGTCACGTCGGTCACCGGCGTGCCCTCGCAGAAGCGCACCTTCTACATGGGCGTCGCGAGCGGGGGCGTCTTTCGCACCACCAACGGCGGGGAAAGCTGGGAGCCCGTCACCGACGGCAAGATGACCGTCGGGTCGATCGGTGCCATCGCGGTGGCCGAATCGAATCCGGACATCATCTACGTGGGCACCGGCTCGGATGGCGTGCGCAGCAATGTGTCCACCGGACGCGGTGTGTATCGCTCGACCGATGGTGCGAAGACCTGGCAGTTCAGCGGCCTGTACAACGTGGGCCAGATCGGTGCGGTGCGTATTCATCCGTCCAATCCGAACACGGCATGGGTGGCGGCGTACGGCGACATCTTCAAGCCCAACAAGGAACGCGGCGTCTACAAGACCACCGATGGTGGCAAAACGTGGAAGCAGACGCTGTACATGAATGACAGCACCGGTGCGATGGACGTGGAGTTGATGCCGGGCAATCCGAACGTCGTGTACGCGTGGATGAATCGCATCGAGCGCAAGCCGTGGTCGATTATCTCGGGCTCACGCGAAGGCGGGTTCTTCAAGAGCACCGACGGCGGTGAGACGTGGACGAAGGGTGGCGCCGGTTTGCCGTCCGAACTCATCGGCAAAGGCAACCTTGCGGTCACGGCCGCGAATCCGCAGCGCATCTACGCGCTGGTGGAAGCGCTGCCGGGCGGCGGGCTCTATCGCTCCGACAATGGCGGGGCCAACTGGGCACTCGTGAACACCACGGCCGGTCTGACGCAGCGTCCGTTCTACTACACGACGCTTGGTGCTGATCCGACCAACGCGGATGTCGTGTACGCAGGCGCCGAGTCGTTCTACAAGTCGGTGGATGCGGGCAAGACGCTCACGACGATGCGCACGCCGCACGGCGACAATCACGATATCTGGATCAACCCGACCGACGGCAATACGATGGTGCAGTCGAACGACGGCGGCGCCAACGTGTCGTTTGACGGCGGCCGCACGTGGTCGACGCAGGAGAATCAGCCAACCGCCGAGTTCTACGGCGTGTGGATCGACAACCGATTCCCGTATAACCTGTACGCGGCGCAGCAGGACAACTCGACGTATCAGATCAACGCGTTCACCGATCCGACCAGCAGCATTGTGCGCACCGGACCGGGGTGTGAAACCGGCCCGATCATCCCGCACCCGACGCAGATGAACATCATCTACGGCTCGTGCAAGGGACAGTATCAGTACATGAACACCGAGAGCGGACAAACGCGCAACTACTGGGTGGGTGGTCAGTCGTTGTACGGCAACGCAGGCGGTGAACTGATATATCGGTTCCAGCGTGTCTCGCCGATGGCGATCTCGCCGCACAATCCCAATGTGCTGTACTACGGCTCGCAGCATGTGCATCGCACGGTCGATCGCGGCGTGACGTGGCAGAAGATTTCGCCGGATCTCACCGCGTTCCCCAAGTGCTGTCAGGGTGCCAGCGGTGAACCGATCACACGCGACGTGACGGGTGAAGAGTTCTTCAGCACGTTGTACGCGATCACGGAATCGTCACTCGAGCCGGGCGTGATCTGGACCGGCGCCAACGATGGCCCGTTCCACGTGACGCGCGACAACGGCAAGTCGTGGACGAACATCACGCCCAAGGATCTCGAGTGGGGCGGACGTGTGGCGTGGATCGAGGCGTCGCCACACCGTCGTGGGTCGGCGTACTTCGCGGTCTATCGCTATCTGTTGGGCGACTACGCGCCGTACATCTACCGCACGGACGACTACGGCAAGACGTGGAAGAAGCTCACCGATGGCAAGAACGGCATTCCTGCCGATTGGCCGACGCGTGTCGTCCGCGAAGATCCGAGCCGCGAAGGACTGCTCTATGCGGGCACCGAGTTTGGTATGTTCGTGTCGTTCGATAACGGTGGCCACTGGCAGTCGTTCCAGCTCAATCTGCCGAATGTGCCGATCAACGACATCAAGGTGCACAAGAAGGATCTGGTGGTTGCCACGCAGGGACGTTCGATGTGGATCATCGATAACCTGTCGGCGTTGCATCAGATCACGCCGGCCACATCGCCGACGACGGTGACGCTGTTCAAGCCGCGCGACGGGTATCGCACGGCCACGGCCGCCGCGCAGCTTGGGCCGCAGATCGAGTACTTCCTGCCGACGGCGCCGTCGGATACGGTGCGCCTCGAGATTCTCGACGCCACCGGAAAGAGTGTGGCGAGCTACAAGAGTGGCGTTGCCGTGGCACCGGCTGGTGGTCGTGGCGGGCGCGGGGGCGGTGGCGATCCGGACGATCCGGATGCGGCCATGATGGAGGGTCGTTTTGGTCGTGGCGCCGGTGCGGCACCCACCAACGTGATCACCAAGAACGTCGGACTCAATCGCGTCGTGTGGGGCGTGACCAACGCGGCCGGGCTGGGCATGCCGCCGGGTTCGTATCAGGCCAAGCTGACCGTGGGGAGCACGTCGCAGACGGTGCCGTTCACCGTGCTGATCGATCCGCGTCTGGCGGCCGAAGGGTTCACCGTCGCCGACCTCAAGGAGCAGTTCGATCACAACACAAAGATGCGGACGCTTGTGGCCGACGCGAACGCCACAGTGCAGCGCGCGCGTGCGGCGGAAACCCGCTTGCGCGGCGCGACCGGCGCGGCTGCGGATACGCTCTCGAAAGTGAAGGCTGTGTCCGAGAAGCTGAACACGCAGCCGGTGCGCTACGGCAAACCGGGACTGCAGGCCCACATCACGTATCTCTCTGGCATGACGGCGCGTGGCGATCAGAAAGTCGGCCGTGATGCACTCGAACGCTATCAGGTGCTGCGCAAGGAGCTGGACGCGGCCATCATGGAGCTCAACAAGGCGCTGGGCGTCGGGAAGATCCAATAGCCTGAGTCGCTGAGAGCAACACGTGAGACAAAATGGCGCCGCTCGGGTAGCAGACCCGACCGGCGCCATTTTTGCGTCTCCGCCTCCGTCCAATTCTGTCGCATGAATTTCTGGAGTTCGCCACTGATGCGGTGGCATGTTCGCCATGTCTTGCTGCTCTGGATCGGCACGCGGCTACTCGTGTCGATGGCGCTGGCGTGGACCTCGATGCAAACGAAGGGCGCCCCTCCGGTCTCACTCGCCGATATGCTGCTTGGCCCCGGGGCCGGTCTCATCTCACTGGCAGTGATGGTCGCACTGGTGGCCGTCGATCGGCGGCGCATCGGGGCGCCACTCTATTTTGCGAATCTCGGGTATTCGTGGCGCTGGCAATTGGCGACGGCAGCTGCCATCGGCGTTATCGCCGAAGCGATCTGTGTGCCGATGGTGCGGTTGCTGCTGGTATACGCGGCATGAGTACGGTGGCACCTGCCCACAGGCGCGCGGCGCCGCTTCCGCGATACCCGCTGGAAGCGGACTGCGTCAGCAAGTCGTTTCGCGGTCGCGCCGTGCTGACATCTGCGACGCTTCGTGCGTATCCCGGCGCGGTCACTGCACTGTTGGGGCGCAATGGCGCTGGCAAAAGCACGCTGCTGCACATTCTGGTGGGGCTTCTCGAGCCGGACAACGGCACGGTGCGGGTGGATGGCAGCGGGCAGCTCCGCGTGTCACTCAGC
>JAGNMU010000339.1 GCA_017991005.1 Gemmatimonadaceae bacterium
GGGCTACAAGATCACGGCCGCGCAGCTCGAAGCCGCGATCACGGCGAAGACCCGTGTCTTCATGCTCAACAGCCCGAGCAACCCGACCGGTGCGGCCTACACTCGCGCCGAATTCGAGGCGATCGCAGCGGTGCTGCGCAAGCATCCGCGCGTGATCATCGCCACCGACGACATGTACGAGCACATCTACTGGGCGCCGGAACCGTTCTGCAGTTTCCTGACCGTCTGCCCCGACCTCTACGACCGGACGGTAACAATCAACGGCGTGTCGAAGAGCTACGCGATGACGGGCTGGCGCATCGGCTACTGCGGCGGCCCGGTCGAAATCGTCACGGCGATGTCGACCATCCAGAGCCAGTGCACGTCGAACCCGTCATCGATTTCGCAGAAAGCCGCCACAGCGGCGCTGAATGGCGACCAGGCCTGTGTCGGCGAGATGAACAAGCACTTCAAGGCGCGGCACGATTACTTCAATGCCGGCCTCAATGCCCTGCCCGGCTTCAAGGCGCTGCCGGCCGCGGGCACGTTCTACGCCTGGTGCGACGTCAGCGAAGCCATCCGCATGCGTGGCCTGGCCGACGACAATGCGTTTGCGGAGTTCCTGCTGGAAAAGGCCGGGGTTGCGGGCGTACCGGGCTCAGGCTTCGGCGCACCGGGGCACATCCGCTTCTCGTTCGCGGTGAGCATGCAGACGCTCGAACAGGCCCTGGCCCGCATGGGCAAGGCGCTCGCCGGCCCGTGAGAGAATTGGTCTTCCTTGACTAAAAGAGTCGCCAATCGCAAAATTGGCGGCTCTTTCGTTCGAAATCGTTCCGACATAGCTCAGCGGTAGAGCAGCTGACTGTTAATCAGCGGGTCCCTGGTTCGAATCCAGGTGTCGGAGCCAACTCCAGCCAGATCGTGACGCAGTTCACGGAACGACCACCGTCGTGTCTCGTACGCTCGTGCACGGGACTCAACCTGCCGACATCCGCACGATCAATCCACGCATCCAAGGAACGCCCACCTCGTCATGAACGCAACAATGTCTCGCTATTTCCCCGCGCACAGTCACCCGGCGACAGGACGGCTTGAGATGCGCGCCCGTGCGGGGCGACTGACAGCCTGGTTGTCCGGGCTGGTGCTGCTGGCGGCGGCGTTTTTCGCTGGCCCCGCGAGCGCAGCCATCGACCTGCGCGTCGAATCACGACCCATCAGCGATCCGATCCAGGCTTACGTGACCGTCACCGACGGTGCAGGCAATCCTGTGGGTGGGCTCACGGCAGGCAACTTCACGATCACGTTGGACGGCAATCCGCTCACGATCCAGCCGTCCGATTTTTCCCTGCCTCCGTCCGCGAATCCGGCCAAGAATGTCTCGATTGTGTTCGTCATGGACTACAGTTCGAGCGTGGAAGGCAGCGCGCGGGACGCGATGGAAGGCGCGGTCGTCAACTTCATCAACTCCATGAGCCCGGATGATTACGCGGCCATCGTCAAGTTCAGCGCCACCAATCCGGCGCGGACATCGGTCGTGCAGCCGTTTACGCGGATCGGTGCGGCAGGTGGCAAAGACAGCCTGGTCAATGCGGTCATGCTGCCCTTCCCAGGCGACGGTACTAACTTGTACGAAGGCATCAACGTAGCACTGGACCATTTCGTGTCGCCACCAGTCGACGTCACGCTGCCGCCCGGGCCAAGGGCGGTGGTCGTGATCAGTGACGGCCTGGACAACGCTTCGATCAATACGCAGAGTTTCGTGCTCGACAAGGCCAGCAGCCTCGGCATCCCGCTGTTCACGATCGCCGTGGGGACGCCCGGCACGAGCGGCAGCAACGTGATGAGTGCCCTCGCAGCAAGGTCTGGCGGCAACTATATCTCGGCGCCGAGTCCGGCGGAGGTCACCAATGCGTACGTGACGATTTCCAGCCGGCTCGACAACGGCTACCTGCTGAGCTTCGTGTCGTCCATCACCGACTGCAACCAGCACACGCTGTCGGTCACGGTTACCGGTCAGAGTACGACCGAAACGAAATTCACACGGTGTGACGCCACAACAGGTCCCGTGACAGTGCCAAACGTGGTGAATTTGACGCAGGCAGCGGCGACCACAGCAATTGTGGGTGCAGGGCTGGTGGTCGGTGCGGTTACGCAACAGTCGAGCGCCACGGTGCCTGCGGGCCGCGTGAGCAGCCAGAACCCGACATCGGGGGTGGGCGTAGCGGCTGGCTCAGCGGTTAACTTGGTCGTGTCGACGGGGCCGGTGCCGACGCCTGGACCGGTAGCGGTGCCAAACGTAGTGAATCAGACGCAGGCGGCGGCAACCACGGCGATCACTGGTGCGGGACTGGTACTGGGAACGATCTCACAATCGTCCAGCGCGACCGTGCCTGCGGGCCGCGTGATCAGCCAGCACCCGGGTGCCGGGACGAACGTGGCGGTCGGTTCGGCGGTCGCGCTGATAGTGTCGACGGGTCCGGTGGCGGTCCCGAACGTTGTAAATATGACGCAGGCGGCGGCGACCACGGCGATCTCCTTTGCTGGGTTGGCGATCGGTACGGTTTCACAGCAGTCGAGTGCCACGGTGCCGTCGGGCAGCGTGATCAGTCAGAACCCGACGGCCGGAACGAACGTGGCGGCCGGTTCGGCGGTAGCAATAGTGGTGTCGACCGGCGCTGTGGCACCGCCCCCGCCACCCCCGCCCTCGAATAACGGCGGTGGCGGTGGTGGCAGCCTTGGCTTAGGAAGCGTGGCGCTCGGCTTGGCTGCACTGGCGGCCAGGCGGCGGCGGCGGAACTCAGTCGGCTGAGCCTGAATCCGTGGCCGTCGCGTCACTGATCGGTGATGCGACGGCCGCGACTCTCGCGACGGTCCCGAGCCTTCTGCGCCACTGGCGGCGCCTCCTGACTCAAGCCAAACCGATTCCTTGGTCTTAGAGACTTGCCGCTTGGCCGTTATGTGAAGTGCGGGAGTTTGTACGAGGCGCGTGCGGTATCCTTTGCCGGTAAAAGCAGACGCGAAAGGTCTGTCAATAGATATTCCTACCTGCAAGGAATCGCGGATGTTGATGCGAGCGGCTAGTCGGCACCGATCCTGGGCGCACATGTTCGTTGTCGCATGCGTGCTCACGCCGGTAACGCCGTCCCATGGCGCCACGCCGGGTCTGCCGTTCAGCGAGGATTTCACCAGCACCAACCTGCGCGACGCGGCTAACACCTCGGCGCAGTGGAATACGTCGCTCGGAACGCTTCGCCTTCCGAATCAGCTGCCGCTGGTAAGTGTCGCCGGGATGCCGGGAGCCAATATCGGCAGCGCCAACGCTTCGGCACGCTCGCTCGCGCTCGCAGATTTCGATGGCGACGGCCACCTCGACGTGCTCATAGCGGGCAGGTTCGAGGACCGTATTTTCTTCAACAACGGCACGGCCACGCCATTCAACGCGGCTACCAAGGCGGCGCTGTTGACCGGCAGCAGCGGCAGCACGCTCAGCGTCGCGGTCGAAGATTTCGATCTCGACGGGGATCTCGACCTGATTCTGGCGAAGGATGTGTCGGGGTCGGACAACCATCTCTACTTCAACAACGGCACCGCAACGCCGTTCAATCGCGTCGCACCGGTAAATCTCGACGGCGTGTTTAAACGCGCGAGTTCAGTCGATACCGGCGATATCGATAACGACGGCGACGCAGACATCGTCGTGGGTTATCTGAATGCGCCGGATCGCTACTATATTAATCACGGTGATGGCACTTTCGCGACAGGCACGACGCTCAATGGCTTGACGGGGGTCGAGACGCGCGCGGTGCGGCTCGGCGACATGGACGGCGACGGACGGCTCGATCTCATCGTCGCGAAGACCGTTCAGCCTGTCATGTACCTGGGAGAGGCGCGGTGGGATCTCGCGACGGGCACCGTCGAAGGAACCTATCTGTATCGCAACAACGGCACGAGCGCGCCGTTCAGCGGCGTCAATCCGACACGCATATCGAACGACGAGAACATACTTCCATCCACCGATTCGATGGCGCTCGGTGACGTGAATGGAGACGGCAGTCTCGACGTCGTGATCGGAAACCTGGGCTTTGACCGTGTTTATCTGAACAACGCCGCGGGCCCCGGGATGAATCCGTTCGCCGGCGTGTCGGGCGCAAATGTGTCAAGCGACCAGCGCTTTACGCAAAGCGTCGTGCTCGTTGACATCGATCGGGACGGCGATCTCGATTGCATCGAGGGCAATCGAGCCCGCAACCACGGCTCGGCAGAAGACAACGTTGCAACGGACCGGATTTACCTGAACGACGGCAACGGTGTCTTCAGCGCCGGGCTCGACGTCTCGGCCGATACGACGATCGCCACCTACTCGCTGGTCGCCGACGACATTGATGGCGATGGCAGGATCGACATCGTTGCGGGCTGGGACGGTTCGGTGAGCCGTTACTACCTCAATCGAGGCGCACTCAGCGGAGCACCAGCAACGGCACAACTGCGTGGGGATGGGCAATCGCTGCGCGTCGACAACGAACCGACGCGTATAACCGGTGTCGGTTTCGACGCTGATGAAGCACCGCCGGCCCACCCCAACATCCGGTACTGGTTGTCGAGCGACGGAGGATGGAACTGGAAACTCGCTCATCCGGGACGCCAGACGACGTTCCTGCCTGCCGGGGTCGCGACGGATCTACGTTGGCGTGCCGAACTGCGCGCGTTGTCGCCGGCCAACCTGCCGAGCATCGAAACGCTTAACCTGCAGCTAACGGCCTTCGCGAGCGCACCCAGCCCCTACGAGCAGGAGCCAAACGGCACGGTCTCAATCGAAGCGGAACATGCCGACGCAAACTACGCGGTCAACGGCGGCGTCTGGAGGCTGATTGCGCCCGGCGGGACGTTGGGCGGCGCGTCGGGCGGTCAGGCGATGCAAGGATCGAACAGCGGCCAGCCCCGGCTCGAGTACCGCGTCAACTTCCTCCAGACTGGCACCTATTACGTGTGGATCCGTGGCTGGGGCACCTCCTCGACCTCCGATTCGGCTTACTTCGGGTTCGACGGGAACTGGCTCGCCAACACCGTTGGCATGTCTCCGCTAAACACCTGGGTGTGGAAGGGCCCGTTCACGCTTGTCGTCGGCAGCGCCGGCGTGCACACGCTTGGCATCACGCGCCGTGAGGCGCTCGCGCAGGTCGACAAGA
>JAGNMU010000028.1:0-2379 GCA_017991005.1 Gemmatimonadaceae bacterium
CGATGATGGCGCGCGACATCGGACGCTCGTTGCATCGCATTCCCGGCACGACGCGCGTGAGTTTCGTGCAGAAGACTGCGGACGCGTGGTACGTGATGCAGCTCGATCCCGATACACGCCGGATCGATACACTGGTCAAGACATTGCCGCGTGTGGAAGATCTCGCCTGGGTCGACAGCACCACGATGCTGATGGGGCAGGGCACCAAGCTGTATGCGTGGCGACGAGGCAGCAGCGAGTGGAAGCAGGTGGCCGATCTCGCGTACGCCCAGTTGAACGGCATCACTCGGCTGGCGGTCAGTCCCAACCGACAGTGGGTGGCGGTGGTTGCTGACGCCGTTCCGCGCACCGCGCGCGCGAACGCCACGCCGGCGCGTCCCGCGTATACCGACAAGTTCGACGCCGCGACCGTGGCGAAACAGATCAGCATTCTGGCCGCCGACTCGATGGAAGGCCGCCGCACCGCATCACGCGGCGGCGAACGGGCCGCACGGTGGATCGAAAGCCAGTTCAAGGCGGCGGGCCTGCAGCCGGCCGGCGACTCCGGCGGTTTTCAGCAGCGCATTCCGCTGCAGATGATGACGCCGCCCACCACGATGCCGGGCTCGGGCGCACCAGCCCCAGCGCCTGCACAGCCGCGTCTTGGCGCAGTGGCCTCGTGGGCGCAGTGGGATTCGCTGCCTGCCGCCAATCGGCTGACGGCGACCAACGTCGTCGGTGTGCTCGCGGGCAGTGATCCGGCCCTGCGCGACGAGGTGGTCTTGGTCACGGCGCACTACGATCATATCGGCATCGGGCGCGCGGTGGACGGGGACTCGATCAACAATGGCGCCGACGATGACGCGTCAGGCGTGATCGCCGTGATCGAAATGGCCAAGGCGCTGCGCTCCGGTCCGCGCCCCAAACGGACCATCGTCTTCATGGCGATCACGGGCGAGGAAGTAGGCGGGTTTGGCACGCGCTGGTACATCGCGCATCCCGTTCGCCCGCTCGACAAGACGGTCGTCGACCTCAATGTCGAGATGATCGCCCACGCCGACTCGCTGGCCGGAGGCGCCGGCAAGGCGTGGCTGACGGGGTACGAGCGATCAACGCTTGGCGATCTGTTGGCCGACAACGGCATTCCGCTCGTCGCCGATCCGCGCCCGGGCCAGAATTTCTTCAATCGCAGCGACAACGCGGCGTTTGCGCGTATCGGCATTCCGGCGCACTCGTTGTCGTCCTACAACCTGGTGACGCCGTACCACCATCCCAAGGATGAAGCATCCACGATCGACGCCGCGCACATGACACAGGTGATCGGCGCCACGGCGCGTGCATTGCGACTGCTGGCCGACGGCGTTCGACCAGAGTGGCATCCGGGCGGCAAGCCCGAAGCGCCGACACCGCGACCCGGGGCTCCGCGTTAAGCAGACGGCGTGGCGCGTCCGGATGGTGCGCGGCGTCACACGCCGTGAACGTTCTTGCGTGCGGATCGTCTACTCATCGTCGACACATCGACGACTGAGCGCGTGCATCCCTGCACGAACGACATCGCTTGAACTTGGGGAGTGACATGACACGCGGGATGCGAACGATTTCGTGGGGCGGCGGTCTGCTGGCGGCGGTGGCGCTATCGCTGGCGGCGTGCGGGGACGGCATCACCAAGGTCGACAAGGTGCCGGTCGCCAGTGTGGATGTGTCGGCCGCCACGTCGACGATCAGCGCCCAACAGACCGTGCAGTTCACGGCCGTCGCGCGGGCCGCCGACAACACGATCATTCCCGGAGTCGCCTTCTCGTGGGGCAGCAACGCGCCAGGGGTCGCGACGGTCAGTGCGAGCGGACTGGTGACCGGAGTGGCCCCTGGGACCGCCACGATCAGCGCCGGCGCCAGCGGTAGCGCTGGTACAACACTCGGCACGTTGGTGGTGACGGTTACAACTGCCGCCGGCGTGTTGTCTCAAGTGGTGGCCGGCGTCAGTGAGCCGCAGTTGATCATCGGTCAGGGCACCCAGGCCACCGTCACTGGTCGTGATGCGGGAGGGGCCACCGTCGCGCTGGGAACGCGCACGGTCACTTGGACCAGCAGCAACAGCAGCATTATCACAGTCACCAATAGCGGTGTGGTCGCAGCGATCGGCGTTGGTACGGTCACCTTGAGCGTCAGCGTCTCCAACGGCGCGACACCGCTGACGGCGTCCACGCAGGTGACAGCGAACGCCATTGCTGACGCGCCGACCTCCACCGATGTCGCGATGGCGCCGGCATCGTTCATCCCGTTCGAATCGGTGGTGAAAGTGGGCGGAACGGTCCGCTTCTTCTTCACGGCCATCGATCACAACGTGATCTGGAATCCCCGGCTGCCCGCGTCGCCGGCGGACATTCTCGTCACCACCAA
>JAGNMU010000028.1:2479-19414 GCA_017991005.1 Gemmatimonadaceae bacterium
TCATCCCGTTCGAATCGGTGGTGAAAGTGGGCGGAACGGTCCGCTTCTTCTTCACGGCCATCGATCACAACGTGATCTGGAATCCCCGGCTGCCCGCGTCGCCGGCGGACATTCTCGTCACCACCAACGCAACCGTGCTGCGCACCTTCCCCACGGTGGGCGTATTCCCGTTTGAATGCACTGTGCATCCCGGGATGATCGGTCGCGTGGTGGTGTCTCCGTAACGGCGACCTCACCACGCGCATCACGTACGCACGCCGTGCGCTCGCGGATCAGGGAATGGTGACGTTCCGCGAGAGCGGCGTGTAATCGGGGAAGATGGTCGAGATATTGGCGTTCCCCAGTCGGTTCTGCACGATCTCGGCCAGAATGTCGCGATGGTCGAGTGTGACACGCAGGTCCTGTCCGTTTTCGAGATTCTCCTGCGCGAGCCCGGGCCATCCGTTGGTCAGCACACGGCCACCCTTGATCTTCTTGCCCATCGCAAAGGCCACGTTGCCACGGCCGTGATCGGTACCCTGATCGCCGTTCTCGCGCGCATTGCGGCCGAACTCGGAGATCACCACCACCGTCACGCCGTTGGCCGTCGTGCCCTGAATGACGTCGGCATAAAACGCCGCCAACGACTGCGACAGGTCGAGCATGCGATCGTGCATGTAGCCGCCCGGCAGTGGGCCCTGCGCCGTGTGCGTATCCCATCCACCCAGAAACGCGTGGATCGCCTCGACGCCCACATCGGACTTGATCAACGCGGCCGTCGACTTGAGCGAGCGCCCAAAGCTCGTGTTCGGATACACGGCGCCATTCTGTGTCGTGTATCCGTTGAAGTTGATGGTTTGCAGCAGCGCGATGGTGTTGGTGGCATCAAGCGCATTGGCTGACACGGGGTCGACCGTCTGCGCATAGTTGCTGGCCAGAAACTGCGTACGTGCCGCGGCCGTGCCGCTGTTCCCATCAATGCGGAACGAGGCAGGATTGGAAATGGGCAGCGTCTTGGGACCGCCGATGAGCGTCGTCGGGAGACCGCTCGTCAGCCCCAGCGCACGCAACGGGGCATTCGTGCGGAGTGGTGTCACCGTCGCGAGATGTCGGCCAAGCCAGCCGGTCGCGAGATTGAGGTCCTTCGGCTTGCCCACTTCGATGTAGCGCTGCGCATCGAAGTGCGAACGCGAGTTGTCGACCGATCCGGTGGCGTGTGCCACCAGCAAATGGCCGGCCGAATACGCGGGCATCAACGGCGCCATGCCCGGCGAGAAGCCAAAGAAATTGTCGAGCGCGGTGGCCTTGGGACCGGCGCCGGCGGCGTCCGGACGTGCCACCGCCAGTGTGGGACGCCCCGTGTAGTAGAACGGATCGCCGAACGGCACCACCATCGACATGCCATCGGTGCCGCCGCTCAGGAAGACCGACACGATGATGTCGCGGCTGCTCGACGACTGGGCCAGTACGACACTGGGCAGCCAGGTCGGCAACAGCGCGGCGATGCCGAATCCCGCACCGCGCTTGAGAAAGTCCCGGCGTGCAAGCGCGTGGTATTCCGCGCAACCGGCTTCGTGCTGTTCGTCATGCATGATGAAGCACCCTGGGCGAACGTGAGCGGCTGTCGCGCGGTGATGGTGTCAGGACCATGAGGTCAGTACCACTGGAACTGCTGGCTGCTTGCCGCCAGCGCGAGCGTTTCGCGTACGCGGGTGTCGTTGTAGGTGCCACCGCGCAGATACGTCAGCAGTGACGTCCGAAGCGACGCCGGCATCTCGTTACCGAACATGCGCACGTTGATCTGGTTGACGACGCCGTCGGCGTTGTCCTGCGGCGTGCGAAAATTCGCCACCGAATTGACGCGGACATTCGTGCCGGAGTTTTGCGTGGCGATGTAGTTGGCCCAGTTCCAGCGCTGCACCACGAGCCCGCTCCACCAGTTCACGCGATCCGGGAAGCCATCTGGCTGTTCCCAGTAGAACGGGGGCATGTCGAGCACATCGAGGCGCTGACGCGTCGAACGAATGTTCGTGATTTCCACTGCCATGCCGCGCAGCGAGGACGCCGCGAGATGGAACGGTCGTTTGTACTTGGCCGGTGCCGCCAACAGGTTGGCCGGCGACAGGATGACGCGGATCATCGCCTTGATGTCGCCACCGGTGGCGAGATACTTCGCTGCGGTGGCATCGATGACCGCCGTCGGCGGATCGTATGCCAGCAGCCAGCGCGCCATTTTGGTGGCGATGAACTTCGCAGTGCCGGCGTGATTGACGAGATAGGTGATCGCCTGGTCGCCCTCACCCCGCTGCGCCAGCGCGGCCGCCGTCGTGGAGCCCGGAATGGCCGGGATATTCAGCTCCATGAACGTCTTCGCCGTCTTGTCGTGCATGCTCGTCTGAAACACGAACACCCCGTTGGAGTTGAACGTCCAACCGGTGAGAATGCGCGAGAGCTGCGCGACGTCGTTCTGCGTGTAGAAATTGTCCACGCCCAGGGTGTGGAGCTCGAGCAGTTCGCGCGCGTAGTTCTGATTGGGCGTCGGCGTGCGGCTGCTGTTCTGGTCGAGATACAACAGCATCGCGGCGCTGTTCGCCGAGGCGCGGACCATGTCCGGGAAACGGCCCAGCGCGAACTGCCGGATCACGTCACGGTCGTCGGCGGCTTTGAGGTATCCGACTTTTTCGTACAGGATGTTGAAATGATCGGTCCAGAACTCGACCATGCGCTCTTTGAGCTGCCGCCGCGACACCGCGGCCCGCAGCAACGCCGCGTCGGCGAGCTGATTGTAGACCTCGCCGCCGTCGGCCGTGCGCAACGTGGCTGAACTCTGGGCCAGCAACGGCATCCGCGCCGCGATGAGGCCGTCGACCACGCTGTCGTCGATGGCGGGCGCATTCAAGTGGTATTCGAGATAGCCGTAGTACCCCAGCTGCCGAGCCCGCGCGACTTCCGTTGGCTCAAGGCCCATCGTGATGCGGCGAACCAAACGCAACAGCGGATCCTTGAAATCCACCGACGGATCGGGCTTCGCGCCGACCGGGGGCTTCTTGGTGATCGGCTTGCCACGCGTCAGCCCGGTCTGGGCGTCGAGCGCCGTGCCGGCCGCCACGGCGGCTACGGCGCTGGCACCAAGCGCAAAGAATCGGCGGCGGGAAGGCGCGGGCGACTCGGCGGTGTCGGTCTCAGTGTCGTGTTCGCGCACGGCGGAATCCGGAAACGGGGGCATGACACACACGGCTGGTTGGGGACATCGTCCTACGCCTGAGGCACTGGGCCGTACGCTCGGGCTTTCTCGCGAATCTGTCAACAGCAGCCACGTTGTGGGTGGCCTGCGCCACGGTCCGAACTCGCAGTCTGTGACATTTCGTGTCGAATTGAGGACGCGGTCGCCTTCGTTGACCTGCCCATCGACCCGCACTTGGACGATCCGCCTCGGCGCGCGTTAACTCAACAATGGGGGACGACGCATCCCATCGCTGTGACCGATCGCACACGGCGTCGAACTGAGGGGGAGCGCCGGTCGCAACGCCCTCGGGCTAGAGCACGCTGGCGTTCAGCCCGTAGATCGCCTGCAGCAGCGCGAGCGCCACAAACCCCACCACGCCGCCGAAGCCGAGAATCATCAGCGGTTCCACCAGCGCGACGGCCCGCGTGACCGTCCGCTGCAGGAGCGCATCCGACGCCTCCGCAGCGCGCGCGGCCATCCCCGCGACGTCGCCGCTGGCCTCGCCAGCGTCAATCAGGCGCTCAGCCATGGGGGACAGGAGCCCGGCGAGCGCGCGCGACAGCGTCGCGCCACTCATCACACGCGTTTCGGCGTCGCGCAACGCCTCCTGCAAGACACGGTTGCGGACCACCGCGCGCGCGAGCCCCATCGCTGCGGGAAGTGAAACCCCCGCGCGCAGGGCGATCGCGAGCGTGCCCGTGTACCCGGCCGCGGCCTGCGTGCGAACGAGCGCCCCGACCATGGGCAACGCCAACGCCCAGGCATCAATACGCCGGCGCGCCTCCGCATCGCGCCGCAGGCGGGGCAGCAACAGTGCCATCCCCACCAGAACGAGCAACCAGACCCACCATCCCCGCGAGAGCAATACACTCACCGCGATCAACGCGCGCGTCGACAGCGGCAGCGCGCCGCCTCCGTCGGTGATCAACGCCGCAAAACGGGGCACGACCACCAGGAGGATCACCGTGACGCCGACGATCGACGCCACCGCCAGGATGCTCGGATAGATCAGCGCACTGCGCAGACGCGCGCGCAGTGCGTCTCGCTGTTCGAGATGATCGGCCAGCATCGCCAGACTCGTCGCGAGGGTGCCGGTACTCTCACCGGCGGCAATCAGCGGCGGAAAAATCGGCGGAAACTGCGTCTGTGCCGCCACCGCGACACTGAGCGAGCTGCCGCCCTGCAGCGCGTCGTGCAGAGCCCGGAACCCGGCGCGCAAGGATGGACTACCGGCGTCCTGAGCGGCGTAGGCCAGCGTGCGAACAAGTGGCACGCCCGCACTCAGCAACGTCGCGATGGAGCGCACCACCACGGCCAGCTCCGTGTCCGAGTCATGGCGAACGAGTCGCTGCCAGCGTTCCCCAACAATGCGTTGCCCGTCTGACACGCTCCGGCCGTCCGCGCGACGGACCGGCGACAACTCGACCACCCACAAGGAGCGTCGGCGCAGCGCGTCGATGGCCGCCCGTTCGGAGGACGCCTCGATCTCGCCACGCACGGCCGCACCCTCCGCGTTCGCCGCCCGATATGACCAACGTGCGTTGGCACCATCGGTCACGTCCGCGTAATCGTGAGCGCCGTCGCGGAGGTCCGTCACCGGCCGTCATCCTCACTCACCACGCGCGTCAGCTCCTCGATGGTGGTGCGGCCCTCGCGCACGGCACGCCAGCCGTCGTGCTGCAGTGACGCGACGCCCCGCGCACGCACGAGCGCGCGCAGAGCGTCCAGCGAGTCGCCGCGGACAAACGCAGCGCGCACCGTGTCATCGAGCACCAACAGTTCGGTGATTGCCGCGCGGCCCCGGTAGCCGGTCTGTGCGCACGCGGAGCAGCCGGGCCCCGCACACACGCGCGTCGGCCGCTCCGACTCTGGCAACGAGGCCGCACGCACCAGCGCCTCTTCCTCGGCGGTCAACGCCCGCCACGTACCGCACGACGCACATGTCAATCGCACCAACCGTTGGGCGAGCACACCATGCAGCGTCGCGGCGAGGAGATACGGTGGCACGCCCATCTCGGTCAGGCGGGCGAGTGCGCCGGTTGCATCGGTGGTGTGCAGCGTACTGAGCACCAGATGCCCGGTCAGCGCGGCCTGCACCGCGATTTCCGCGGTCTCGGCGTCTCGCATTTCGCCCACCAGAATCACATCCGGATCGTGACGCAAAATGGCGCGCAACGCGTTCGGAAACCCAAAGCCGGCTTTGACATTCACGGGCAACTGCACCACCCCATCCAATCGATATTCGACGGGGTCCTCAACGGTCACCACCTTCACACCGGGCGTGCTGCGCGCGGCGAGTGCGGCGTAGAGCGTCGTGGTCTTGCCGGATCCTGTCGGCCCCGTGACCAGCAGCAAACCCGTGGTGCGCTCGACGAGCGCCGACCACGCCTGCTGCACGGCGGGTGTAATGCCGAGATCGGTGAGCGATCGCGTGCGCGCGCCGCCGCTGTCCAACAGGCGCAACACCAGACTTTCTCCGTGCAACGCCGGCAGCGTCGACACGCGGATGTCGATATCGCGTCCGTCGATGTTCACACGGGCCCGACCATCCTGCGGCAGTCGCCGTTCGGCGATATCCAGGCCAGCCACAACCTTGAGACGAGACAGGACGCCGGCCTGAAAGCCACGGTCGAGCTGCTGCACATCGTGCAGGACACCATCGCGGCGCATGCGGACGCGCAGACCATCAGCAAGCGATTCAAAATGCACATCGCTCGCGGCGCTGCGCACCGCTTCGGACAGCAGGGCGTTCACCACCTGCACCACGGGTTCGCGGGTCGCCAGCGCGCGCAGATCATCGAGCGACTCGGTCCGGTCGCCGAGTAGCGCGCCTGCGCCATCGGACGCAGTCGTGCTCTGTCGTGGGGCGGCGACCAGTGCCGCACGAATGTCCGCCGCGGGAAACGCGCGCACCACAATCCGTGCCTGCAGCGCACGCGCCAATGCGTCACTGACACTCGTGGACAGCTCCCCGTCAGCGGCCACGACGGCGACGCCGTCGTCAACGCTGAGTGGCAACACGGCATGCTCTTCCAGCCAGCGCACCGGAAACCGACGCGCCAGCGCCGCCGACGCGGCGTCACGCAACACGCGGCCGTCGCGTTCATTCGGCGATCGCCGCTCTATGGCGTCGGTGCCGCCGTTCGTGTCAGACATCAGCTCCGACATCAGCGGCGAGGACCACTCGGCATCGAGTCCGCCGGTGGCTTGCGGGCAGCCGGCGTGCCGTTGAGCACACCGGGTGCGCTCTTTTCCAGTCCATCACGGATGCGCTGGCGGATGGCATCCGCATCGGCGTCCGTGCGCACCAGATAGGGCGTGACAAAGATGGCAAGCTCCGTGCGCTGCCGCGTCGTCGACTGCCGCTTGAACAAGGCGCCCAACCACGGAATATCCTTGAGGAGCGGAATGCCCTGATCGCTCGTCTGTCGCGATTCGCCGATCAATCCGGCAATCACCACGGTCTGTCCATCGCGCAACACGGCGCGCGTGCTGGCTTCGCGGGTGGAAATCACCGGCGCACTCAGCGCAGCGGCCACGGTCTGCTGCGTCAGTGAACTGACCTCCTGCAGCAGCTGCACCGAGACGTACCCATCGTCGTTGATGGTCGGAATGATCGACAGTTTCGTGCCGACGTCCTGATATTGCACGGCGCGGTCGATCGACACGTCATTGCCCAGGCGCGTCGACGAAATGAACGGGACCTTGCTGCCCACCAGGATGGTCGCTTCGCGATTGTTTGCCGCCATGATTTCCGGCGTGGACAACACACGGACATCACTCGTGGATGCGATCGTGCGCAACAGGGCGCGCACGGCAGTGCCGTCAAGCCGGACCAGTCGGAGAAGCGCCGACGTGGTGCCCGAATCGGGCACTTCCGGATTTCCGAACTGACCCTGCACGTCACCGCCGCGATTGACAGCCGCCCAATCCACGCCGAACTCGAAGCCGCGTCCAAGTGCGATCTCGGCGATAGTCACCTCGAACAGCACCTGCGCAGGGCGGGTGTCCAGCGCGTCGATTGTTTCCCGGAGCAGAGGGAAGTTTGGCGGTGCCGTGCGAATCACGAGCGCGTTGGTGGGACTGTTCGCCACAATCGTCGTCCGACCGACCAGCAGTCCCGCCGCCGAGTCGCGCGGTGAGGCGGCCGGTGTAGTCGCTGGCGCACCGGTCGACGGCATGGTGCGCTGACGAAACGTGTCGGCATCACGCGCGCGAAAGGTGTCGAGTGTGCGAGAGAGCGACCGATCCGATAACGAGCTGCTGTTGGACGTGGCCACCTGAATACCGAACAACTGCCCCAACGCGCCGGCCAAATCATCGGCGGCGGCGTATTTGAGATTCACCACGTAGGTGCGCAGCCCCGATTCACCGGCGGGCGCCGCATCGAGCTGCTGCAGCAGGTCGAGGTAGCGCGCCACATTCACACCGCGGTCCGTGATCAACAGCGCGTTGGAGCGGGCCACCGGTTCAACGCGCGCACCCTTTGAAAGGATCGCACGGAGCGCGTCGGCGCCTTCATCCGCGCGAATCGACTTGAGTGGCACCAGTTGCGTGACGAGCCCCAACGGCGGCGGATCTGGAAAGGTGAAGCCGGTGCGCAGCGTGCCCGTGGCGGGTGCTTTTTCGGTGGGCATGACCTGCGCCACGTTGCCCTTGGGCACCAGCATCAGATCGTGCGACTCGAGCAACGATTCGAAGACACTCTCGAGATCGGCCGGACGCACCGGCGATGCCGTCGAGAACGTCACGCGCACGTCCGGCACATCACTGGCCACAACCGTCCGACCCAACATCGTCGCCAGTGTGCGAATCACGTCGGCCAGTCGCGCGTTGACGAAGTCGAGACTCGCACCTTGCGTCGCTGTTGCGGTGGGCGAGGTGGTCGGACGCGACGGTGTCGTCGCACCGCCGGTGCGCGGCGTCGTCTGGGCGCGGGCCGACGCGGTGAGCGCCAGCATCGCGGTCACGCCGGCCAGACACGCCGTACGCGCGGAGCGAACGCCGACGTGGCGCCGCAGGAGAGAAAGGCAGTTCACGGCAGGATCTCGAGTGAGTCGGGAGTCGCACGCGCATCGAGTCGCAGAACGCGACTTCCCGCAGGACCGGACAACACCACATGGGTGGCTTCGATACGAACCACGCGAACACGGCCATGCTGCTCGCCAGCGCGATACAAACGCGGCGATCCGTCGTTCGCGGACAATTGCAGCAGCGCGAGACGCTCGCCGTTCATCACCACGATACCGGTCAGCCGCGGGAAGACCTCGCCCGTCAGCGTCGCCGCGTCGGCGGTGCTGTCGGGCAACATCGACGGCATCATGGTGGGCGACGCACTCGATTGCTGTCCCGGTGCCATGAATCGTGACACGGGCGCCCGGCGACTCGCGCTGAACACATTGGCGGCCACGGCGCGCTGCGCCAGCGAGTCCGCACGCGCCATGTCCACGAGAGGCAGAGGGGCAGCGGCGGGCGCCGATTGAACGGCACCGGCGATGTCAGGCGTGGGCGCGGCGGGCGTCGGTTGCACAAGCGGCCAGCCGAGCAGGCCGAGTGCCACCACGAGCAGAGTCGCCGACAGCACATCCAGCCACAGACGCGCGCGCGCCGACCGCGTGCGTGGCGCAGGCACGGCAGGCCCGCGCAACGTGCCGGTGCCGGTGCCGGTGCCGGTGCCGGTGCCCGTGCCGGTGCCGGTGCCCGCACGGTCGTGCCCCGGTCGTCCTGGCATCGCGGGCGTGCTCATTGCGGCACCACGGGTACGCGCACCGTCATCGTCACCTGAACGACATCGGCCGCGCCAAGCAGCGCACTGTTTCGCACCAACGCCACACGGTCCACGTGTACCACGCGCGGACCGGTGGCGAGAACGCCCAGCAAATGTGTCACGCCGGTGATATCGCCGTACGCGGACAGCGTGGCGGGAATGCTCACGGCGTTCACGGCCGGCGTGCGCGCCGCTTCCGACGCGGCGCCCGTCAGATCGCCTGTCAGATCGCCCGTCGTCGCGCCGTCGGTGACCGTGGCGGCCAGCGGCGCATCGACGGGAATGGCCAGCGAGTCATCCGGCGACACGTCGAGACGAGTGACCACCAGGCCGCTGGCATCGGCGGCCTCCTGCAGCAACGTCTGCACGGCACTCGCCGCCAATGTCGACGAGCGCGCGTGCAGCACGCGGCGGATGCTCAGCGACAGCGATCGCTCCGCCGCCGATGCCGTGGATTCCAGCGCGTCGGTGCGCGACACCAGCTGCTCCAGATACTGCACGCGCGAAGCCGCCGCATCGATCGACGCCTCCCGCCTCGACCACTGCCGGGCGAACGGCAGCGCCCCGTACGTCAGCACCAGCGCGCCCACCACCACCAGCGCTCCGGCGGTCATCACGCGGCGTTCGCGCAACGCGCGCGAGTCAGGGTGCCCCATTGACACCTCCACTCGGCGCGCGCATGCGAAAGCTGATCGCAAACGACTCGCGCGGACGACCGACATCGAGAAAACGCTGGCTGGGCGCCACGATGCGAACATCCCGGAACCGTGTGTCGCCATCGAGTAACGGCACCAGGCGCGGCGCGTTGTCTGCCGTGCCATCCACGCGCCATCCACGACCATCCCACTCGAGCCGCTGCACGAAGGCATCGCGCGGCAATACGCGCCCCAGCTCCGCGAGCACCGAGAGCGGGGCATCCGGAGAGGCGGCACGGCCGGCGGCCTCGCGCAGCAGGTCGATTTCGGTTCGTGCGTTGGCCAGTCGTGAAAGCGCGGCCTCGGCCGGCGCGGCTTGCGCGGCGAGTACGCTGGCCCGCGCGCGCAACGCCGCGTGCGCGGATTCGCGCGCGCGATCCGCCGACCACAGGAGACACGCCACCGCCGTCGCGGCCACGGTCAGCGATGTCATCCAGCGACGTCGCCGGCGGTTCGTGAAGCGCGAGGCGTGCGCTGCATCAAGGACCTGCACCGCAGACGGGGCATCCGCCCACGCGGCCGCCGCGCGCGCGATCTGTTCTGAATCCACCACCGTCGCGTTGTCCGACTGCGCGCGCGCGTCACGACCGTCGAGTGGCGCGCGTCGCACCGACATCAGCCGACCGCCTGTGGCATGCACGAGCCCGCGCTCACTGGCTCCGGCCGCCACGACGGCGGCGCCATCGCCGATCAGCCGCGCCACGATCGACGGCGACGCGAGCACGGCACGCACCGGCGCAACCGCGTCGCAGGCGCTGATCCACTGAGCGTAGCGCGCGGCCGGGACCGCGAGCGCACAGCGCTCGTCCAGCGCGACGGCAACCTCACCCTCGATGGGGAAGTACCGATCGGCATCGCGCCACAACAGTGCGCGACACGCCGTGGCGTCAATCGGCGGCAGATCCGGTTCCGCAAGATCCAGCAAGCCCAAGCCGACGACACACACCACGCCGGTCGGCGCGGGGGTCAACGCACGCAATGCATCGCCGAGGCCGTCGGCGGTGTCCGGCGACCACGGGACGCGGCGCGCGATCCGCCCATCGGCGGCGTGCACCACCGTGACCTCGGTGGCATCCAGCACCACCACCGCGAGACGCGTGGACAGCAGCGTCATCGGTCGAGCTCCCGCCAGCGCACCAGACGCAGGCCGTCGTCACTGACATCGTACACCGCCTGAATCTCGCGCGTCAGCGGATGACCCCGCTGCCAGCCACGCGACACGAGCAGCAGGCGCGTGGGCGCGTCGACCAACGAGCCACTAGCCGCCGCACGAATGACGGCCGACGCCGACTGGCGGTTGATCCGGCCATCGCCATCGACGGTCAGTGACGACGCGACGGCGTCGAGCACTCGCACATCGAGACCGGCCAGTGCGCGCAACTCATCGAGTGACTCAAACGGGCGCCGATACGGCGACGCATTCTCACGGCCGAGCAACGCGGCCGTCAACGAATCGCGACTGGCACGTTGGGCCATCTCGGCGGCGTCGGCGTCTGTGGCGCTGCCCCCGATGGCGTCAGGGCGTCCGAATGGATCGCCACGCACGGCCGCGTCGATACGCGCCCCCATCTCACGCGCCACGCCAGGCGATGTGACGGTCGCGAAGAGCATCGCCAGTCCGTCGGCACCGGCATTGTTGACATCCAGTCGCGCATTCACGTCCACCACCGCGACCGCAAACGCGCCTTCGGCCAGACTGTCCTCCACCAGCGCGCGTGCCGGCGTCGCGGCGTTCGGGCGACCCAGTCGGTTGAGGTACGCCGATCGCCGCGTGGCGTCACCGCGGTACGCGCGCAGCGAATCGTCCATCATGCTCGTGGCGGCCACAATGCCGCTTTCGGCCATCGCCCGCGCAACCGCCTGCGCGCGCGAATTGGACGCGACCGCCGCGCTCGTGCGCGCTGCGCTGCTGGCCATCGCCGTGACCGTCGCGAGCAACGCCACCGTCCACAACACGACCACCAGCGCGATACCGCGACGACGCCGGCTCATGGGCGGCCTGCGAGCGCGATGCCCATCGTCAACGACGCCACCGTCGCCAGCGGATCGAGTGCTACCACCAATGGCGGATGTGCAACGTCATCGCCAAAACTCAAACGGATCGCGGCCGGTCGGGTGGTGGTGAGTGGCCAATCCTCACGCCATGCGGCGCGATCGGTGCGGCTGGCGCGCTCCTGAAAGTGCACGCGAAGCTGCGAGATTCCCGATACGGCCGAGCGCAGGGTCGGGGTGGTCGGCATGCCACGCCGGTCCTGCACGTGCGGCCACGCGGCCAGCACCAGACTGTCCTGGTCCACCGAGAGCTCGACGCGCCAGATGCGACCGGTGCCAAAGGGTGCGCGCACGCCCTGCGAAAGAAAGACGAGGCGTGTCGTGCCGCGTGCGTCGGCATCGGTCACCAGGAGTGGCTCCAGCACCGATTCGGCGCTCGGCGCATGCCGCAGCATATCGCTGAGTGCACTGCGCAGCCGTGTTTCGCGTTCGAGATGTTCCCGGTGTGTCGCCACGCGGACGCGCGCATCGCTCGCAGCGCGCAGCGCCCCGGCGGCGATGGCCACCGCGACCGCGGTCAGCACGATCGCCATCAGCAGTTCCAGCAGTGTGAATCCGCGCGCACGGCGAACCGGTCGGACGTCGCGTGTCTTGACGTCTCGTCCGCTGCACCGCGCGCGTCTGCGCGCCCCGAAACTGAACGCGATGATCATCGCGCCGCACCAGTCGATGCGTCCGGCCGCGACACCAGCCGCGTCAAGGAAAACCACCGGCCGTCGGTCAGCGGCACCGAGACTTCGATCACATCGACCCGGTCGCGCCACACACGTCGCGCCACGCGAACGGCGGTGTCGGCTACGGCGTTGTCGGGCGCCGGGCCCGTCACAGCCGCCGCGAGTGCGGACTCGCCGCGCGCCACGGCCCGATCCCATTCGGCGCTCGACGCCTGCAACTGCGACGCGCCGCGTGACTGGTCGAGGCACGCGATCCCGACCACGGACAACAACACAAAAGCGATGATCGCTTCCAGCAGTGTCATCGTGCACGCTCGAACGTGCAGGACAGCGGATCGAACGACCGCGCCGGCGCCGTCGACGCACGGCCGGCCGGCAGACATCCGCCCATCGCATCGATGGTGACATCGACGGTGACATCGACGGTGACATCGACGCCGACACCAGCCTCGTCGACCGCGTTGGCAACCTCGAGGCGGCCGGAGTCGACTACCACATCGTCGCGCACGCCGCGCAGCGTCCACACACCCTGCTGGGCAACGGTCAGTCTCATCGTCTGCGCACGGCGAATCGCCTCGCGGCGACCCGTCGAGAGCACCCGCGCGACATCCTGCTCGTGACCAGCCTCGTCGCCGGGCCGACCGCCGAACACGGGCAACACAAGCGCCGTCGTCACCCCGATCAGGGTGAGTACGATCAGGAGCTCCAGCAGCGTCACGCCGCGGCGCCGTTGATGCGGGTCGAGTAGGGGCACGTCGTCACAATCTCGGACCGGGGATTGGGAAGTCAACAAAGGCTGGCGTCCGGGCGGGCTCCACTCAACGCAAGACGAGCCGCGTGCCATCCGGTTGCATCACGCGCCCTGGAACGCACGACGCCCGCCTCGGCTGACCACGAGGCGGGCGCATGGCGTCACAATAGGCGGTCCAGTCGGGCGTGTGCGTGACGTCGGTCACCACACGAGCCCGACCTCGCCGGACTATGGCTTGATCAGTGCCTTGACCTGTGCCGGCGCCTCGAACGCACTCGCCGGTGCGCCGTTGATCAGCACGTCGTTGATCGTCAGCTCGATTTTCTGCGGACCGCTTTCCTGCGTCATCTTGGTCGGAAAGCTCAGCGCGCCGAACTTCTTGTAGGCCGACACGAACTGCTTCATCTCCATGGGACCCATCTGCGACTGCACCGTCGTGGCAGAACCGATCAGCAGTCCGGTGGTCGCGGAGAAGTAGGTGCGGGATTCCTGCTGGGACACCTTGCGCACCATCTTGACGATGAACGCCTTCTCACCGTTGATGGTCGTGTCACCCACCGTTTCAAGGGTGGAGAAGCGGTCGGGCGAATAGAGCAGGGTGCCGTAGAAGTCCGACGCGTCCGCCATCCCTTCCAGTTCTTTTCCTTCCAGCAGACGCGGTCCCTGCATCGGCATCAGACTCCAGCCGGACTTGCCGTCGAATCCCTGCACGATGTCGCCAAAGCCGGGAATCGTCGTCGTGGACGCCGCTTTGTTGGGCGCGGCGGCCATCACTTCCATGGTGCCTGATATGCCCTGCGCCGGAATCGAGACCGTGCCGAGCTGCTTGAACGACGTCACCTTCATGATCTCAGCCTGTCCACCGATGGCCGCCACGTATTTCGCGATGACCTCGGTCGCTGCCGGACGCGCCTGAGCATGGGCGGCGGTGAGCGGCGAGAAAGCGATCGCCGCGCCCGTCAGGGCTGCCGCGATCCGCGTAAACGACTTCATGAATACCTCGAAGGCTGAGTGTGAGGGGGACATCAAATACGACGGATCTCGGCTCGGAACGCAACCGATCGTTGAAACAGAGCGGGCCGACGGACGTCGAGCGTGCCGAAGACGACCGTGCGCCGGTCGCTCACGGCGTCGCGCCCTTCCGTGGCATCGCGGCGGCCCGCGCGGCCCACGCCAGCGCCGCATCGCGGGCGGGATCCTTGCCGGCAAGCAGCGCACGTCGGGTCACCGGTGTGATCTCATCCGGCGTCACTCCGGCCCCTTCGAGCGGCTTGCCCACCGGAGACAGAAAGTCGGCGATCGCGTGGTAGAGGATGTCGCCGTTCGGGAGACGCTCAGGCACGGACGGCAAGGCTTGCCCCGACGTTTGGGACCCGAAGACCCGGGCGCGTCCGAGCGCCTGCAATCCGCCCGCAAAGATCTCCGTGGTGCTGATCGACAGCTCATCGACCAGCAACGCGACCGGTCCGGCAAAGGGCGTCACCCGTTGCGCGCGCGTATCCACTCGGCGTGGATTGGCCACGAAGTTGAGTGACTGGGCGCGCATCTTCATGGTGCCGATGGTGTAGGCGCTGTCCAGAAAGTGCCCAGCAACGCCCATCGACATGCCCCCGACGCCGCCAAAATTGCCACGAATGTCCAGCACGATGGCATCGGCGCCGCGCAGCGAATCGATGGCCGCGTCGAAGAGCGGCGACAGGACCGGCATCCAGATGTTGAAGCGGATGATGCCAATGGTCCGACCGTCATGGCGAACGCGCTCCCAGGAGAGCAGCGCGGACATCGCCGGCAGGTTGCCGAACTTGGTCACGGTGCCCGCGTCGACATCGCGCACAAGTCGCGCGGCACGCGCGGTGCCCGTACCGTCCAGGAACGTCGCGGCCACCGTGTCGCCGGCGGGGCCGGCCAACAGCTGTGTCGCGGCCGAGAACGCCGCGAGCGCCATGCGTCGCGCGTCCGGGTCGGCCGGAATCCGGGCCAGTCGATTGGCGACCGGGCAGCCCTGCACCGACTCCAGTACCCAGCCCGGTCGGACACCGGCCCGAGCGGCGGCACCGCCGGGCACCACCTCGGACACCACGATGCGCTCGTCGACGTAGCGCAGGGTCGCCCCGATCACGCCAGACGGGTCGGCCGAACCGGCCGTGGCGGCACGCGACCCGGCGCTGGTGGCGGCCGTTGTCGCGGGATCACTGACCTCGCGGGGAATGATCGAAAAGTGCGACTGTCGCAAACTGCCGACCATGGCACTCAACACGCCGCGCAGCTCGCCGGTGGTTTTCGCGGCCGCAGCCTTGGGTCGCAGCGAATCGCGCAGGGCGCCCCAGTTCACCCCGTTGTAGGTCGTATCCCAGTGCGAGCGGGCGATGATCGCCCATGCACTGTCGAAGGTCACCAAAGGGTCGGTAACCGGCGTCGAGGCCAGCGAGGTGGAGCGGACGGGGGCCGGCGCAGCGCAGGCTGCCATCGATGGTGCCACCGCGCCTGCCTCACTGGAGGGGGCGGCGGACATCGCCGGCGGACGGCTGGGACGACAAGCCGAGAGACCCGCCAGCAGCACCACGCCGGTTGCAGCCAGACCCGCATTCGACGGACCAACGCGCCATCTGGCGACCCGCCGGGCGGGAGAACGTTCACACATGCGTGGAAGTGACTGAGTGGAAAGGAGCGGCACGCGGCGTTCGCCGACTGGTAGAACCCGTTCGCGGAATGCATTTCACCGCCGAATCTGCTCAATTCGACGGTCGTAACCGGTTGCGGTAACGTGCCAAGCGCCGCGCGACGAATTACCATGCAGTGTTGCACCCGCGCACGGGATCCGAAAGGCTGCTCGAAGTTCGCAATTTGTACGACGCCCCCGCACTCGACTACTCGCCATGTCTACGCGACTTCATACGCTGCACGCCGCAGGCCAGTCCCTGTGGCTCGACTATATCGACCGTGTCATGCTTGGCAACGGTGACCTTGCGCGCCGCATCCGCGAAGACGCGCTCACCGGCATGACCTCCAATCCCACGATCTTCGAAAAGGCGCTTGCCGAAGGCGCCGCGTACGACGCGCAGCTCCGTACGCTGCCCGCGTCCTTGAGCGCACGCGAAGCCTTCGAAGCGGTCGCCACCACCGACGTGCGCGATGCCTGCGACGCGTTTCGTGGCGTGTACGACGCGACGCAAGCGGTCGACGGCTACGTCTCGCTCGAGGTCTCGCCCGACCTCGCGCGTGATGCCGCCGGCACGGTGGCGGAAGCGCGCCGACTCTGGCAGATCGTCGATCGCCCCAACCTCATGATCAAGGTGCCGGGCACGCCCGAGGGGGCGGACGCGGTAAAGCAGCTGATCGCCGATGGCATCAACGTGAACGTGACGCTGCTGTTTGCCATCGAGGCGCACGCCCGGGTGATCGACGCGTATCTCGACGGATTGGAGCAGCGCGCCGCGGCGGGCCTGCCCATCGATCGGATTGCCTCGGTCGCGAGCTTTTTTGTCAGCCGTGTCGATTCGGCGATCGACAAGCAGCTCGAAACCATGGCCATCGCCGACGAATCACAGAGCCTCGCGCTGCGGGCACTGCAGGGCAAGGCGGCGATCGCCAATGCCAAACTGGCCTATCGTCTCTTTACGGCGTCCTTCAGCGGCCCACGCTGGGCGGCACTCGCGGCCCGTGGCGCGCGCGTGCAGCGTCCGTTGTGGGCGAGCACCAGCACCAAGAATCCGGCGTACCGCGATGTCATCTATGTCGAAGGGATGATCGGGACCGATACCGTGAACAAGGTGCCGCCCGCCACACTCGAA
>JAGNMU010000029.1 GCA_017991005.1 Gemmatimonadaceae bacterium
CAGATGGGCGGCGCGATCGGCCCGCAGCACGATGGTGGAGCGTCGAAAAGGACTCGCACGATCCCGATCCGACGGTGGCCAGGCAATCGTGCTCTGCGGAACAACCAGCGGATCCTGTAGCAGGTTGACATTCTCCTCCATGGCGCCGAGATGGGCGGACCCGGGACGGCGGAGAAAGCCGTCGATCGCCACGCGCGCCGTATCGCCCTCGGGGAAGGTCAGCAGAATACTGCCGTAGTCCAGCAGAATGCGTTCGATCTCGTCGCCACGATTCACGGCAAACTGAATGCCGACGTCAACCTGTGCAGGGTCGGCGCTCGTTGCACCCAGCACATGGATGGTTGCCGCGAGTTGATACTGATCGGGAAGATATGGCAGGGTGTCGACGCGACTCCTCGGTGTTGCGCTACGCTGCGCCGCGACGATTTGCTCGGCGCCGAACACCGTGACGACACAGGCCGCGCACACCCCCAGCAGAACGCGTCGCCGTACGGGGCGCACATAGGTGGCAGCCGCGAATGCCATGCTCGCGATGGCCACCGCCAGCACCGTAAACCCGACGGGGAACCTGCGTCCGCCCACCGAGAGACTGCCATTCGTCCGTACCGGATCGATCCCCAGATTGAGGAGCAGGACGAAGCAGAGTCCGATGGCAACCAACGCGAGAAAGAAGGACTGTATGCTGCGCGTCTGGCTCGCCACCACGGCGGTGATGGCTCCACAGATTGCGAAGGGCGGCACACTGGCGGCCAATGCGGCACGCAGTTGCGCAGCGTCCGGCTGCAGGGCGGTGAGTGCGAGCCACTGCCCCGTGAGGCCCAACAGCAAGAGGCAGACGATCAGCGCGAGCTTCGATGCCAGCACCGCCGTCGGCGAGAGTGGCAACACGCGCCACGACGCACCCTCCGCCGATGGCGATTGCGCCTGGACGGCCGTGATGATGATCAGCCCACTGAACAGGATCAACGCGTGGGGAAGCCACGACGTGATCTGGTCAGACGCGCCCCCCTGCAGACGATCGACCACGAGCCACGCGATCACCGCGATATACGCCGCCAGCAGCCATCGCGCGTGACGCAGATCCGTCTGCAGCGAATGCCACAGCTGCCCGCCCCAGGTCATGCGGGCACCCTCACGAAACTCCCGGCCGATTCCATTCCTGAGCGCGGCGCGGTGGACATCGCGACGAATACCTCACGAAGCGACACGTCGAACACCTCCACACGGGCATCAGACGGCAACTGCGCACGCAGACGCGCCTCGAGTGTTTCGTCGGCGTCACTCACCAGAAACCGGGTGCGCGCGCTCGACCGCTCCACCTGCATGGCGCCGCGCGGCAGTCGGTCGACGGACACTCCGGCGTCGACGATCTCGACACGCTTGAACCGTGACTGCAGCGATTCCATCGACTCCGACATGGTCATGCGCCCGTCGCGCAAGAGACCCATCCAGTCCACCACCAACTCCACTTCGGCGATATCGTGCGAACAGAGCAGCACGGTCCAGCCTTCCTGTCCCGCGCTGTCAAGTAGACCGCGCACCAGTTCATCCTTCACTATCACGTCCATGCCGGTGAAGGGCTCGTCCATGAACAGCAACTGCGGGCGGGGGGCGAGTGCGCCCAGCAGCGCCGCCTTCATGGCCGTGCCACGCGAGAGCGCGCCCAGCTTGCGCTTGGGATCGAGACCAAAGCGGTCGCGCAGCGATTTTGCGAGGGCGTGATCCCACGTCGGATAGAGTGGCGCCAGATACGCCTCCCATTCGTCGAGTCGCATCCACGCCGGCAATCGCTGTCCTTCGGCGACATACGCGATGCGTTGTCGATCGGCGACGGACAGGTGGCGCACATCGCGACCCAACACGTGCGCGCTGCCGTGTGAGGCGCGGCGCATGCCGGCCAGAATCTGCATGAGCGTCGTCTTGCCGGACCCGTTGGGGCCGAGCAGCGCGTACATGCTGCCTTCGGGAACCGTCAGGTCGAGCGCATCAAGCGCCAGCGTTCGGCCGTACCGGTACGACAATGCCTGCGCGACTATCGCGGCCATCGGGTCTCTCCGGGTTGCTTAGTCGTCATTGTGATTGTCCGTGGACGCATCCGCGTCCGCAGTTGGGTCATCGGAACCAAAGAGGGCGTTCCATCGATCGTCGATGGCGCGCTGGAGTGCGGCGCGCGCAATACCAAGGCGGCGTGCTTCCACCAGCAACGTTTCCACGTCGTGTTTGAGCAGGTCGCGCTGTTCGCGCGCCGTTGCCTTGCGCGCGCGGGCGACCACCGTCCCCACGCCGGGCAGTACTTCCAGCAGCCCATCGCGCACCAATTCGGCCACCACTTTGTGGGCCGTATTCGGATTGATCTTGAGCGCCTGACTCAGTTCCCGCACTGACGGGAACGGCGCGCCCGGCGCCAAATCGCCCGACACCACGGCTTTGGTGGCGGCGTAGACGACCTGACGGTAGGGCGATTCCCCAGGGACGAGCGTGACGGCAAACGGGAGCATGGTGTACTATGCCTACTAGTACACCTAAACGTCAAGCACCCGGGCGTTTCGGACCGGGTGCTCGGTGTCACAGCTCCCGCGTCGATCGGTTGGCGCCTACCGACGACGCACGGGCGGCAGGCGCTTCGTCTCGTGCCACCCCATCAATTGGTTGCGCGAGTCGGGGTAGTTCGGCCCCCACGCGCCTTCGGTAAGAATGGTCTCGCCCGTTTCGCGGCTCACGTGCCACACCTCGGGCGTGGGCCCGGTCTCCATCAACACGCGCCACGTTTCGACGCGTCCGTTGAAGAGCTGCACCGTATCGATGCCTGCCACACGCAGGTTGAGATAGGTGAGGCCCGTTGCTGGGTCGACCTGATTGGGGCTGTCCATCCGCTTCGCGACGACACTCACGCTCGCCTTCCAGTCGGCGGTGAGTCGCGCCGCCTGCAGCAGCAAACGCATGCCGTCGTAACCGGAGACCACCGGCCGCGTGCGGTCAAGACGTTTCGGCGTGGAGAACGAATCGATCCGCCGCGTCTGACTGGACGCACCACGCACCGACTGCATGCGTTTCCGGAGCTCGGGCGGCAGCGTGATCTGAAACGTGTTGATGACGACCGAATCGCGATAATCCTCGCGCTGCGACATGAAGCCACTCACGGTGTGCCGCACCACCGGTGCCAACGTGCTGTCCAACACGATCAACGTATCCGCAAACTCGGCGTTCGTGCGAATAGGTTCCGTGCTGACGACGCGCCATGCCGGTCGCCCCTTCCACGTGGTCCTGTCGGTGCGCACCGACACCAACGTGTGTGGCAGCATCTCGTGATAATCATTGGCCGAACTGCGAAGGTAGTTCCGGACTCCGACACGCAGCCGCGACACATCAAGCGACTGGACGGGAGGATACGGCGACGGCCGCGCCATTGCGGGAGACTGCGCGTATGCCATCGTCGGCCACGGCGACAACAGCTGACGCATCGACCGCTCCGAGTCGCTGCCCCCGGTCTCTGCGTTGCCACCCTGAACGGGCGGTTCTGCTGGCGAAGCCACTTTCGCACCGACGACACTCGTTTCACCCGTCGGGAGTGGGTCTCCCGAACGGAACGCGCGCTGCACGCGCGACCAGTTGCCGGCGGTGACGAGTACCAATGCAGCCGCCGCGGCGAGAGCCGCCGCGCTGCGCCAGTACCGTCTCGTATCCGAGTTAATGGTGCGCGCGTCGGCGAGCGGCAGAATCACCCGGCCACCGTCTGCACGATCAGCGAGAATGCGCCCGAGCAGTGTCTCACTCGCGTCCGCGCGCACCGGTACCGCGCACGCGCGGGCCATGATGCCTCGATCGTTCTGCACAAGCGCACGGCAGCGCGCGCACGTGGCGAGATGGTCGAGCGTTCGTCGATGCGCGCCGTCGGCGTTGTCGACGTCATCGGTCTCGTCGCGAATGGCGGCACGCAGCAGGGCACGGTCGGTCGGATGCAGCAGCATCATGGAGTTCCACCAAGTTGAGTTCGCAGCTGGCGCATCGCGCGCACCAGCCGCACTTCCGATGCGCCGGCGCTGATGCCGAGCATCGCACCGATCTCGGCGTGCGAGTACCCCTCGAGCACTTTCAGGACGAAGACGTCACGCAGGGTGGTTGGCAGCGCACCAATCGCGTCCTCCACCACAACGGCGTCAGACGGGACGTCACGGGAGATCGCCGTGACCACCGTGTCGTCCACCGATTCCTCACGTCGCTGTCGCGTACGTCGACGCTGCATCAGTGCGACACGGGCGGTCACCTGCCGCAACCACGCCGAGAACCGACCGCGCTCATCGTAGCGCCGGATCGCTTCCGGCAATCCGACAAACACGTCGTGAACAACATCTTCCGCGTCGGCACTGCTTCCCGTGAGGCGATACGCGAGCAACAGCAACGCCGGTGCCTCGCTTCGATAGCAGCGGGCAATGGCATCGGGGTCGCCCGCGCGAAGGCCGGCAATCAGCGGCGACAGTGCGTCAGCAGGTTCTCGTGTGGCGTGCATTGCATCCGAGTGTGTGAGAAGGCAGTCCCATCTACAATGCCACGACAGAGCAAATCCCTACACGCGCGTCCTCATTGTCCAGCCAGCTACACGTTCTCTTGCTTGACGGACGGAGCGGAAACACGCAGTGTCCTTCAGCGGCATCGTGTGCGATCACCGTTTGCGGAGGCTTGTCATGTCGTCTCGTTCGCTGGCACTCCATTTAGGTATGGCGGCCCTCGCGGCCATCGCTCCAATCGCCTCCGCTCAGCAGCCGCCGAAAACGGCAGCCACGGCCCGTCCGGCGACATCGCCATCGAGCTCGACTGTGCAGTACGTCAAGGTGGTTGGCGTCGACTACAGCTTCACCTCCCCGGATGCATCGCCGGCCGGCATCGTGACATTCAACCTCGTCAATAGCGGCAGCGATCTGCACGCGATGGCGGTTTTTGAATTGCCGGCGAATCATACGCTGCGCGAGTTTCTCGACCAGTACCATTCGCAAGGCATGATTCCAGCGTGGATGGTCGGACTTGGCCAGACCACTACGATCGCGCCGCAGGCCGAGACGTTTCTCACCGTGCGCATGAAGCCGGGCCGCTATATCCTGGCGTGTCTGATTCCTGCGCGCGATGGCCGGATGCACACGGAAAAGGGGATGGTCAAGCTCTTCACGGTGAAGTAGCCGACCAAGCAGGCGGTCAGGCGTGCGGGCCGTACGCGTACGGCCGGTCAGGCGTATTGCGGAAGTGGCGCGCCGGGATGCCACTGCATCTCGGCGAGGCGCTCCATCAAATCAAGTACGCGCTCGCGTTCCACGTGCACGCCCAGCACCAGTAAGTCACCAGGCTGCGCCCACGCGAGCGCCATCTGTACACCCGTCAACTCACCGTCGGCATCATCAATGCGCGACGACGGCGCCCCTGCTGCGGTGAGCCCTTCACGGAGGCGCGCGGGGATGTCTCCCGCCTCGCGTCCCCGCAGCATGGCCGGCATCTCCTTGATGATGACGCGGTCAAACGCCTGCGTGGCCCACGCGGCCGCCCCGAGTGCGCGCAGCTGTTCATCATCACGGTTGCCCGCCTGTCCAAGCAGCAACAAGCGTCGACGGGCCGGCAGCGCAGCCGCCGTTCGGCACAACGACGCAATTCCGTCAGGATTGTGCGCGTAGTCCATGACAATTGTGACGCCCGCCAGCTCACGCAGCATCAGGCGTCCGGGGTTGTCGGATCGCGCCGATCCGAACGACTGCAACGTGGCACGAATCGCGTGGTGCGGGACGCCCAGATTGCTCGCCACGAGCGCCGCGCCGGCCACGTTGGCGATGTTGTGCGTGGCTGTTCCGCGCAGTGTAATCGGCATCTCCCGGATGTCGCCAAGATCGTGCGTGCTGCCCGAGGCAAAGAGCACCAGGCGGTTGTCGTCGGTGATGACGTAGGAACGCCCGTTTGTTGCGAGTGTCCGCGCGCGATGACCCGGTTGCACACTGAACCACGAGATCTGCGAAGCGATCTCCGCACACGCGGGCGACGCCGCCATTGATACGAGCGAGGCATCATCGGCATTGAGCGTCAACGATGCTCCAGGGCGCAGTGCGCGGGCCACGATCGCCTTGACGCGCGCCAGATCGGCGAGCGATTCCACACCATACTCGCCGAAGTGATCCGCCGAGATGTTGGTGATGATAGCCGCATCCGCCACCGAAACCGCCAACCCGCGGCGCAGCAGCCCGCCGCGTGCCACTTCGAGCACCGCCGCCTGCACCCGCTGGTCACTGATGACGCGGCGCGTACCGCCAGGTCCGGTGAAGTCGCCGCGCTCGAGTTGTGTGTCGTCCACCCACACGCCGTCGCTGCAGCACCAGCCGGTGACTCGGCCCGACGCGCGCAACATGGCGGCGAGCACGCGTACGGTGGTGGTCTTGCCGTTCGAACCGGTGACCAGCGCGAGCGGCACATCGTGCGCGTCGTCCCACGCCTCATCAAACTCTGTCGACTCATCGAGTGGCGTATCGGCATGCACCACAAGGTGCACGCCTTCACCACTGCCGACGGAGCAACTGGCGTCGTCGAGTGAGAAGCAGAGGGCACGGTCGCGCGCATACTGCTGAATGGCGACGACATGCGGCATGGTCTGTCGTTCGCGCGTGTACGACTCGCGCAGTGTCGCCGTCGCATCCGCGGCCGCAGATCCCGACACCGAGGCTTCCGCTGCGACCCATGCGTACTCCGACAGGTCGCTGGCCGTGAGCAGACCATCGACGGGCGCGGTCAGAAAGAGATTCGCGCTCGCCGACGCCCGCAGTACCACCGTGGCCACCTGCGTCCATCCTAGCGCCGTGGTCAGGCGCGCAACTTCTCCCGGCCACCGGTCGACCGCGAGCGCGCCCGCGGCGTCGTGGCACACGACTTCCAGTACGGCACCTGGCCGTTCACTGAACAGATTCGGTCCGAAGAGCCGACGTGAACTCAGTATCGTCGGAGCGAGATACTCCGACGTCATGGCTCAGTCGCTCGCTTCGGGCGCCAGAATGACACCTCGTTCATCTCGAACCAACACGAGGTCGTCCGACGCGGTGCTCCACCGTGCTGGCGGTGTCTCCACCGGCGACATCACGGGCGTTTGCATATCGGCAACGGGAGTGGCCTTCGCCGGTGCGAGGTCATCGGCCGGCGCAACTTCGAGCACTTCCTGCCGCGGAACAGCGCGCGCGGCGCGGGGCGCCGGTACCACCAGGACGGAGTCGTCCGGGCGGAAGTTGGTGATCTGCTTCCATCCACGCGCGAGCGCATCGGCAAAGATGAGCAGCAGATCGCCGGTACGCGCCATGCGCAGCGCGGCCTCGATCGCCTGCTGTTCATCCACGATCATCGTGATGCGACTGTCGTCGATCCCACCGGCCTTGAGCCCCTCCACCAACATGCGCGGCACATCGTCATCGCCGCGTCCTCGCAGCGGATCGTCACGGCGACAGATGTAGTGATCGAACGCTGCCGAGGCGGCCACCGTCGCAATCGCGTGAATATCCTCGTCGCGGCGATCGCCCGGCGCGGACAAGACACAGATGCGACGTCCCGCTGGCTTCATGCGATTGACGAGATCGCACAACGCACCGACGGCGTGAGCATTGTGCCCGTAATCGAAGAGCACCTTGAACGGATGTTCGTCGTACACGTTGAGCCGGCCAGGCGCCTGGAAGAACGTGGTATCGAAGGTGCGGAGCCCATGCCGGATGTCTTCGAGTCGCACGCCCATCGCAAACGCCATGGCTGCAGCAAACATCGCGTTCTGCACGTTGAACGTGGCGCGACCTTCCAGCGTGGCCGGAATGAGGTGTGTCCAGAGCAGCGGAATGTGCGCCCCACGATCGTAGATCGTGATCATCTGCCCGTTCACACCCGCTTCAAGTGCAATCGCGCGCCCGCCCGCGCGAATGTGCTCGCGCACGAGATCGTGCGCCGGGTCCATGGTCACGTAGCACACATGCTTGGCCTTGGTGTACGCGGCCATACGCAGCGTGTGCGGATCGTCGGCGTTGAGCACCGCGGTATCGGTGGCGATCTCCACCACCGTGCGTTTCACTTCGGCGAGCTGCTCGAGGGTGTCGATGCCCTTCTGCCCCAGGTGATCGGGCTGAATGTTGAGCACCGCCCCGACGTCCACGTGGCGCATCGCCATGCCAGCGCGCAGCAGTCCGCCGCGCGCGGTCTCGAGCACCGCCACTTCCACCGCCGGATCGCTGAGCACAATACGCGCCGACGTGGGGCCCGTCATGTCCCCCTCAACGGTGCGCTGCCCGTCGATATACACGCCATCGGTAGTGGTGAGTCCGACGCGTTTGCCAGCCAGTTTGTGGATGTGCGCCAGCAGTCGCGAGGTGGTGGTTTTGCCGTTGGTGCCCGTCAGCGCCGCAATGGGAATGGTGCTGGGCGCGTTCTTCGGGAACAGCATATCGATGACCTTGCCCGCCACATCACGCGGCCGCCCTTCGCTGGGCGCCATGTGCATACGAAAGCCCGGGGCGGCATTCACTTCGCAGATCGCACCACCCACGTCCTTGTACGACTGTGTGATGTCGGGTGACAGGAAGTCCACACCACCCACATCAAGACCGATGGCCTGAATGGCGCGCACCGCCATCTCGGCGTTGTCGGGGTGCACCACGTCGGTCATGTCGGCCGCTGTGCCGCCTGTCGAGAGATTCGCGGTCAAGCGGAGATATACGTCTTCGCCGACCGCGGGCACCGTGGCGCCGCTGTAGCCGAGCTTCGCCAGCAGGGTGCTGGCCTGTTCATCCAGCTCCAACTGCGTGAGCACTTTCTCATGGCCGATACCGCGACGCGGATCGGTGTTCACGATCGCAATGAGTTGCTCGATGGTGTGCACACCGTCGCCGGTCACTTTGCCGGGCTCACGTTTGCTCACCGCCACCAGCTCACCATGCACCACCAGCATGCGATGGTCGTGCCCGGTGATGAACGACTCCACGATCACACTGCGCGAGATTTCCTTGGCGCGCTCGAAGCCCGCTACCACTTGCTCGGGCGTAGCCAGCGCCACCGACACGCCGCGGCCGTGATTGCCATTGTACGGCTTGGTGACCACCGGATAGCCAATGCGCTCCGCGGCCGACACCGCGCGCTCGGCCGACTGCACCAGCCGCTGCTTGGGCACGGGCAGACCGAGATTCGCCAGAATGCGATTGGTTTCTTCCTTGTCCGACGCCAGCTCCACTGCGATGTGCGAGGTGCGTCCGGTGATTGTCGCCTGAATGCGCTGCTGATGGCAGCCGTACCCCAACTGAATCAGACTCTGCTCGTTCAGCCGGATCCAGGGGATGTCACGCGACTCGGCGGCATGGACAATGCTGGCCGTACTCGGTCCGAGCGCACGACGCTGCGCGTAGCGGATGAACGTGTCGCGACGCTCGGCGAGATCGAACGCCGGGTCGGCGCCGGCCGGTCGCAGCGCTGGCGGCAACAGCGAGTGCAGCAGATCGAGTGCGACATCGGCCGCTTCGAGTCCGACATCGTCCTGCTCGTACTCAAACACCACGTCATACACGCCGGGTGTCGCCGTCTCGCGCGTTTTACCGAAGGTGACTTTGACGCCGGCCACGTTTTGCAGCTCGATGGCGACATGCTCCAACACGTGACCCAGCCACGTGCCTTCGTCTTCCGTCATGCGGCGTACGAACCCACCGGGCTCGCCATACGAACAGCCATGTTCGCGCAGGCCGGGCAACGCGGTCAGCAGCGCCTGGACAAATTCGTCACCCAGTTTGCTGGTCGGCCACTCTTCGAGCGCACCAAGATCGAGCACCAGCCGAATGACGGGGAAATGCGCGTAGTGGCTCGGCCCCACATATACCGAGCGATCAAGAATCTCCATGTCGCTCAGTCGCCCGTAACGAACGTGTCGTAGTGCGCCGTCGGAACGGCGAGTCGTGTGTGCAAATTGTACGCCGATCCCGGTCCCAGCACGTGCACGCGCGCACCAATGATCGTGATCGGTTCGCCCGGCTTGGCCTCGGCCACGGATGTGTATTCCACGTTGGCCGGATCGACGATGGTGATGGCGCTCGAGCCCATGACTTCGAGCGTTTCATCGGGACCAATGAATGCGGCGGTGTCTTCGTCGACGCCGAGGCCGATGCAGAACGGATTGTACGAGAGCGCGGTCAGCAATCGGCCCATGCGATCACGCTGGCGAAAGTGCTGATCGACAATGAGCCGATTGGTCAGACCGAGTCCCGCGCACATGGTAACCATGCCGGCGCGGGGTGTGCTGCCTTCGTCGCCGAACGCAATCATGTGTTCGCTGAGATAGGCGGCGCCGGCGCTGGTACCGGCGATATGCACACCCTGCGTATTCAGCACGCGCAGCAGTTTGGCGACCGGTGTCCCGCCGAGAATGGTCGAGAGTTTGAGCTGATTGCCGCCGGTGAGAAACACACCGGTGGCATCACCCAGCCATTCCAGCCAGTCGGCATCGTCGCAGTCGCTGCGGCGATCAAAATTGAGCGCCTTGGCCTGCTTGACCCCGTGCCGATTGAACACGCGCTCGAAATACGTGCCCATATCGGGCTCGCTCGACGCGGTTGGGATCACGGCAATCCGGGCCGACTCACCGCCACTCAAGGCGATGAAACGGTCGAGAATGGCGGGTGCCGCCAGTTTGCCACCGATCGGAATGATCCAGCCGCGCATGGAGTCGTGGGTCGCGAATGGGAGTGACGTGCTGAGTCGTGTAAGCTAACGCCGGCCGAGGCCGGCTGGTAACGTTCCGGGATGCTGCTGCTCAGAAATGCGACCGTGTTTTCGCCTGATCCGCTGGGACTCGTCGACCTGCTCATCGGTGGGGAGCAGGTGTTGTGGATGGGCCCCGCCCTGCCCTCGCTTCCCCACGTATTGCACGTCACCGAGGTCGACCTCGGCGGCCGACGTGTGATCCCCGGGCTCATTGACGGTCACGCGCATCTGACGGGTGGCGGCGGTGAAGCTGGCCCGGCCACGCGGGTGCCGGCGCCGCCATTGTCGCACTACACGATCGGCGGCGTCACGTCGGTGGTGGGGGTGCTGGGCACCGATGACGTCACCCGATCGACCGCTGACCTGGTGGCGTCGGCACGCGCGCTGATTGCGGATGGACTCTCCGCCTGGTGTCACTGCGGCGGCTATCATCTGCCGCCAGTGACCCTCACCGGCAGTGTGCGCGGCGATATCGCGCAGATCGATCGCATCATTGGCGTCGGTGAAGTGGCAATCAGTGATCATCGGTCCAGCCAGCCAACGCTCGAGGAGCTGCTGCGCGTGGCATCCGAGGCGCACGTCGGAGGGCTGATGAGCGGCAAAGCGGGCGTGCTGCATCTGCACGTAGGTGATGGTGCGCGCGGACTCGAACTGATTCGCCAGGCGCTCGATACGAGCGAATTGCCGGCGCGCGTGTTCAACCCCACGCACGTCAATCGCAAGCGTGCGCTCTTCGAGGAAGCGATCGCGCTGACGGCGCGCGGCTGCACTATCGACATCACGGCGTTTCCGGTCGATGACGACGAAGACGCGTGGCCTGCCGATGTCGCGCTCGAGCGGTATCTCGCGTCGGGCGCAGCGCCGGAGCGCGTCACGATCAGCTCCGATGGCGGCGGCTGTTTGCCGGTCTTCGATGCGGAGGGACGCGTGACGCGCATGGACGTCGGCGCATCAACGGCGTTGGCCGAGACGCTGCGCGTGCTGCTCTCGCGCGGTGGTGCGCTCGAGACGGTGTTGCCCGCGTTCACCAGCAATGTCGCGACGTTTTTGCGCCTGACACACAAAGGCCGCATCAGCGTGGGCGCCGATGCGGACCTTGTGGTACTGGACGATTCACACCGTGTACGCGACGTGATGGCGCGCGGGGTGTGGCATGTCCGTGATGGTGCGCTCGTGAAGCGCGGACTGTTCGAGGGGCGGTAGCCGCCGCGAACCGCTGACGCCTAGTGCTTGGGCGCCTTGGGCATCACGCACCCTTCTTCCAGCACGTCAAACTTCTCGTGCAGGTCCTTGAGCGCGGCCTTGAGCGTGGCGTCGTCGGCCTTCTTGGCGACCAGATCCGCGACTCCCTGCGTCGCGCCCGGCAGTGCCGCCGCCGTTTCTTTCAGCTTGGGGCCGTCGCAACCCTTGGGAGCCGTCGAAGCGGCGAGCATCTTGGCTGACGCGACCATCTCACCGATCTTGGCGCGCGTGGGCGCCATATCGCTCTTGTCCTTGGCCGGGTGCCAGGTGGCCATCATGAGCATGTGGTAGGCATCGAGTTCCTTCCACGGGCTCATCGTGTGGCTGGCCTCCTGCTCCTTGGCGTGGTCCATCTGGCCCATCTTGTGCTCGGTTTTCACCGGCGCCTTGGCGGGCGGCTGCTGGGCTGACAGGGTGCCGGTGGCCGCGCACAAGGCGAGGGCGGCGAGAAGTCTGCGGGTCATGGGCGTGTGTGTAGGGCTGAGTCGGGACAGGATACCGTCTACGTGACCGGTACCCCGGATGATGCTCGAAAGATCACCCCTCCCGGGCCGCCCATCAATCCCACGGGGTGCGGGAATATGCCTGACAGATTGATCGTCGAGCCGAAGCCGATCGCCGATAGCCCTCACCGATGGCGTCTTCCAACTACGCTATCCGTGACACTCGATCAGCGATCGGCTGTGGCGGTGGCTGCACGAACGGCCAGGGAATCCGCCTCACTCGTACCCAAACACCAAACGGCGGCGAACCCAAAGGTTCGCCGCCGTTTGTCACATCAGCCGCGCGTGAACCTTACGGCGTGATCGCGGGCGATTGCTGCACGTTGTAGATGCTGTTGAACAGCATCTTGAAGGTGCCGTGTGGCTGCGCACGGAAGGTGATCTCCGGGCCGAACAGGAACATCTTGCCACGGCCCATCGAGGCTTCAACCGCGGTGATGCCACCATTCAGATAGTTCTGGCCCCACGCCCAGCCGCTGCGCAGTGGTGTGGCCGTATCAAACCACATTACCGGTCGCACGCCTTTGGTAATGGCCGTGGGATCGAGACGGAACACCGGGCTGTTGTTGAAGAACACATCGGTGTGTCCCTGCATGCCGAGCGCCGACGACGCGGTGGAATCGGTCGCGACGCGCAGCACCGAACCCGGCACATAGAACTTGTCGGACGACAGACGCACGTCCGCTTCGCCGGGCTTCTTGTCGACCATGTAGTCGGACATCGGCAGACCAAGCTGCTGGCCGATGCGTGACGCATTGCCGGCCGCCACGAGAATGCCGCCCGCTTCGACGAACTTCTTGATGTTCGCCTGCGCCGTCGCGCCCGTACCGGTTCCCGAGGTGACCTGACAGAGGCTGCGCAGGTCGGGATCGTTGGATGCCGGCGTGGCTGCGGCATCACCGCCACGTCCGCCACCACCTGCACCGCCTGCACCGCCCGCAAAGCCGCCCACGCCACGTCCGAATCCGCCGCCGCTGATGTTGCCATCGGACGGCAGGATGATCACATCGTACTTGCCCTTGAGATCGGTGTCGTCAAAGCCGGCGCCGCAGACGACCGTGTGCGGGAATTCGAAGCGTTCCAGCAGCAGTCGCGTCCAGCCGGACGGCATGGAGCCCGTCTGCGTATCCCACAGCGCAATCCGCTTGGCGGTCAACTTGTTCGCATTCGCATCGGGACGCGCCGTCGTGCCTTCCATGCTGACGCCCAGTTCCTTCGCCGCCGCCTGCAACGCGGGTGTCACCGCGCTACTGGCCGTCACGTAGAACGATCCGGCGCCGAACGTCTTCCCGTTCACCGTCATGGGCTTGGCCAGACGGAACACTTCGCCGTTCGCTTTCAGCACGCGATTGGCAACCGTGAACGCGTCGTTCACCGAACCGGACATGACGTAGCCTGCCGCGCCACTGGCACTCGCCACCGTACCCGCGATCGGCTCCGCCAGCCCCTTGATGAGCGTCAGCGGTCCCTTCACGTCGTCGACATATCGATCGAACTGCACGCCCATCTGATACGCCAGCGTCCAGCCCGCGTTGTCGTACGGACGCCGTGGAATACCGCGTTCATCCATATCGTTCGGATGATCCTGCGGCTCGAACTGGTCGATCACATGCGCCCGGCCGGCCTGCGCCGAATGAATGACGTACGAACCGGTCCCGTAGTTCTTGCCGTTGACAGCAAACGGCGCCGTGGCCTGATGCACTTCGACCCCGATGTAGCGCAGCGTATTGATGAACTTGGTCGCGGTTGCAAAATCCGGCTGGCTGACCGGAATCACGTAGGCGCGCGGATCGCGGCGCGCTGGATCCTTGAAGACCGCGTTGTACTGCGCCATCGACATCGCGGGCCCACCACGACCGCCAAACGCGGGCGCATCGGGACCGGCATCACCGCCGCCTGGCGCGGCGGCACCGCCGCGTCCACCACGACCCGCGGCCGTTGTCGCCGCCGGTGCACGAAGCGCAGAGTCGGCGCGCACCATGTCGTTGTTGGTGATCGTCCAGTGATCGCCACTGCCGCGGGCGATCTGATTGGCGCCCATGCGGTAGATGTTGAACAGGAACTGATCCTTGTAGCGCGACGCCAGATCAAGAATCGAATAGTTCGCCGTCACCGAGTAGTCGATTGACTGACGGAAGCGCCATTCCTGCGGAGCGATCGGCGCGGGCAGATCGCCGCGCGGCAGAATCTGTCCCATCACGATGGGGATCTGCGACGGCGTCGGACTGCCAATGATCTCCGTCAGAATGCCGATGATGTTCTGGAAGTACGCGGTGGTACGGAGGCCGCCATTCCACCACGTCGAGTAGCTCGCGCCGGAGCGCATGGTGAAACCGGGTTTGTTCTCCTGCAGAAACCGCTGGTGCATCGCGGCGCCAACCATGTCGAGCCCCATCACGATCATGGGGTCCATGTTGTAGTTGAACGGATCGCGGAACGGCGGCGAAAAGATCACCGTGCCCGCCGGGCCCGTCTGGTGGTGATTGTACATGATCTGCGGCAGCCACTCCCAGTACATGAGTTTGTTCATGTTCTGGGATTCGGGCAGGTTCGACATGTAGAAGTCGCGGTTGTTGTCGTGGCCCGCGTACTTCTCATACAGTCGCGTCGAGCACGGACCGCGGCGCTGCTCGGGGACCGGCACCTGCATGTAGCACTTGGCCACCATCTGCATGCCGTCAGGATTGGCGTGCACCATGACCACGATGACGTCCTTGAGGATGCGCATCGTTTCGTCATCGGAGCGGCTGACGAGCTGGTAGCTGGTCTCCATCAGCTGATTGGCGCCCACCACTTCGGTGGCGTGCAGACCGCCGTCGATCCAGACCACACTCTTGCCTTCCTTGGCGAGCACGCGCGCCTGCTCATCGGTCAACCCGCGCGCTTCGTGCAGCCGCTGCGAGATTTCCTTGTAGCGCGCCAGCTTGGCGAAATTCTCCGGCGCCGTGATGATTGCGGCCAGATGTGGGCGACCTTCGCCCGTCTTGCCGATCTCCATCACCTGCATGCGGTTCGACTCACCGTCGATCTTGCGCCAGAAACCGATGAACTGGTCGTACGTCGGCAGGAAATAATCGTCGCCGATGTTGTGACCGAGGAACTCCTTGGGCGAGGTCACCTTGCCCTGCGCCTGCACGGCGGGGGCGGCGAGGGTCGCCAACAGGAGTGGCGTGACAAGGGCGCGCCACGAGCCGGGAATCCGCGAAGACATCCAAAGACCTCCAAATCAGGTAGGGGGAGCCGCGTGGAGCGCGGCTGTCTCAAAGTACGCCCGACCGGGGGTGATCGCTGGACCGGTTCGTCCCTTCTTGCGACTCGGCATTCGGCGGCGGGAGGCCGGCCGCTCCCCCCAGCCGCCGAGCATTCCTTCGCTGCGCGCTGTGCGCTTCGCTCGGAACGAGTCGGCGGATGGGGGGAGCGGCCGACCTCCCGTCAGTCTACGCGTTGCCACGGGAGGCGTGGGGCTTGTCTTGGCATCGGCCACAGTTCATCACGCAGGCGCGCCGCTCCGGGCTCACGTAGCCCCCACGCCGACAGGCGGGCGGCGGCATCCCCCTGGCGCGGACTCGTCCCGAGCGAAGCGCTGTGCGCGCAGCGAGGGATGCTCCGCGTCAGGGGGATGTCGCCGACCGCCCCGCCGAATGACGCACCACGCACCACGCGCCAATCGCTACTTGCGTTCGAACACCACCGAGCCGCCCACCATCGTGAGCAGAATGCGCGCCTCACGGAGCGTTTCCGGCGCCACCGTGGTCAGGTCGCGGTCGATCATCACGAGATCAGCCAGCATGCCGGGACGCAGAATACCGACTTTGTCGTCCTGAAAACCCGCATAGGACGAACCCCGCGTGTAGGCTCGCAGCGCCTGCTCCACCGTGAGTTTCTGCTCCGGCACCCACCCCTCCGGATGACGGTCATCCAGCGTCCGACGGGTCACCGCCGCGTAGATCCCCTCGAGCGGCGTCGGCGGCGCCACAAACCAATCGCTGCCAAACGCAACCGTGCCGCCGGCGTCGAGCAACGACTTGAACGCATAGGTGCCCTTGGCGCGCTCGGCGCCGATCACCTGGTCGGCCCAGCGGCCATCGTCAATGGCGTGATATGGCTGCATGCTCGCGATCACACCGAGCGCGGCAAAGCGGGGAATGTCCGCCGCCGCGATGTGCTGCGCGTGTTCGATCCGAAAGCGCCGGTCGCGCGGACCGTTTTCTTTGGCGACCCGCTCGAAGATGTCGAGCTGCGTGCGAATCGCACGGTCACCGATGGCGTGCACCATCACCTGGAGACCTGCGGCATCGGCACCTTTGGTCCACTCGTACAACTTCTCCGGTGTCGTCACAAAGAATCCGCTGTCCCGGGGCGAATCGCTGAACGGCGCATTCATTGCCGCGGTGTGCGACCCCAGCGAACCATCCACAAATCCCTTGAGTCCGCCAATGCGCACCCAGTCGTCGCCACGTCCGGACGCCTTCACGGAGTCGCGCAAACGCGGCCATTCCGAGAGCGGCACCTGCGCGACGACACGCGTCTTGAGTCGTCCCGCCTGCTGCGCACGGCGCACCGTCGCCAGTTCGTCGAAGGTGCCCATGTGATGCACACTCGTCACGCCGCGCTCCGCCACGTAGGCCATCGCCGCGTCGAGCGCGCGATCCGCCTCGGCCGCACTGCGCGGGGGCACCACGACATCCACCAGCGTCATGGCATTGTCCTTGAAGATGCCCGTCGGCATGCCCTTCGCGTCGCGCACCACCGTGCCGCCGTTGATGTCACTGGTGACACTGTCGATCATCGCCGCGTTCAGTGCGGCGGTGTTGGCCAGATTCATGTGACCATCCAGCCGGTTGATCCACACCGGATTGTCGGGCGTCACCGAATCGATCCATGACGCCGTCGGCAATTCCCCGCCCCAGTTGGTGTGGTCCCAGTCGCCATTCCGGATCCAGGTGCCCTTGGGCTGAGTTTTCGCGAACGCCGCGATACGCTGGATAAACTCTGCCCGTGTCTTCGCGTCACGGAGTTGCACCGACGCCAGCGCGTAGCCGCCGTCGTTGAAATGCACGTGGGCATCGATGAAACTGGGCGTCACCATGGCGCCCTTCGCATCGATCACTCGGGCAGACGCGGGCAGATGGTCGCGCACTTCGGCGGATGTGCCGACGGCCGAGATGTGTTCGCCGGAGACGGCAATGGCTTCGGCCCACGGGGCGAGAGAATCCCCGGTCCACACGCGGGCATTGACGATCGCAAAGGAAATCTGGGCATTGTCGGTACGGGCGCAGGCGCTCGCGACCGATACTAACACGGCCGTCACGGCCACGAGGTGACGCAGAGACAGTCGAGAGACGGGGAGGGAGGGAATAGGCATCGCCAAGCTTGCGTCGACGGTTCCGGCCGCGCCAGACGTGACACCGCCGTCACACGCCCCCCTCGCGTGTTGGCGCCGTCCCGTCGCTAGTTTTGGCGATGCGCATCGACGTCAAATCCGTAACGCGCGCGGCCGGGATCGCCGTGCCGATCGTGCTGGGGCTGCTGCTGGGCCGCATGGTCTCGCCATGGCTTCCCGGCTTCTCCGCGTGGGTCAACACGATGGGCGCTTGGGCGCCGATCGCCTACGTGACCGCGTACGTCGCGGTCGTGGTGCTGATGATGCCGGCCTTTCTGGTCATCATGGCCGGCGGCGCGGTGTTCGGCGTCGTCAAAGGCTCGCTCCTCGCACTCACGGGCGCGACCATCGGCGGCACCTGCGCGTTTCTGATCGGCCGGTACTTTGCGCGCGACATGGTGGCCCGACGGGTATCCGCCAATCCCACATTGTCCGTGATCGACCGCGTCATCGGTGAAGACGGTCTCAAACTGGTGTTCCTGCTTCGCTTGTCACCCGCCGTGCCGTTCGTGCTCTCCAACTATGCACTCGGCGTGACACGGGTCAAACTGCGCGACTTTGTGCTCGGTACGATCGGCCTGACACCCATCGTCGTCACCTACGCGGCCTACGGCAGCGCGTCCGGTGCCGGACCGAACGCCGACGGCTCGGCCGCCATTTCGCCGTGGATGCTCACGCTCGGCATCATTGTGACCGTGATTCTGGGGCTGCTGCTCGCGCGCATTGTGCAGCGGGCCATTCGCGAAGCCGAATTGGCGCGACTGCAACAGCAGGCCGGTACCCCTTAGGGCGTCTGGCGTGTGTGGATCACCATCACACCGCAATCCGAATTGAGCGAGCTGTATTTGGACGGCGTCTCCGACGCGCCGGCGAAGTACTGAATGGCCTCGATCTGCAGCACCAGCAGTTCGTTGAGATCGAACAACGGCTCATTGGGCCGGCCCAGATAGAGCGGTGTGTTGTCGAGGTACACCTGCGCGTAACATTGACCGGATGTCAGGGACCGTTGGCCACGCGCGCTCGACAGCACACTGATCGTACGACCGATCGACACCGGCACACGCACGATGCGCACACCGCGCATCATCGTCATCACTTCACTCAATCGTTGCGCCTCCTGCTTGGCCAACTCTTCGCGCGTGCGAAACTGCCCAAGCCCGAGTTTGCGGTTTTCGTCGAACTCCCGCATCAACGCGCGCGAAGCGATGGTGTTCACGCCGGCCAGCGTCGTCACCCGGCGCAACACGAACCGTTCTTCAGCGACCGCACCCGCCGCCACCTCGATGGTGGAATCCACCGGTGAAAAGCCGAGTCGGCGAACGGTCAGCAGATGTTTCCCCGCCGGCACCTGCGGAATGCGGAATGCGCCTTTCGCATCGGTCACCGCGCGCAGTTTGAGCTGCGGGAGTTCCACCACGGCGTTGTCGAGCGGGGTGCCCACCAGATCGAGGACATCGCCGCGCAACACGGCCTGATCGGGCGCCATTGCCTGCAGCGCAAGATCGAGCGTGGCAAACGGTGCTGCCGCATCGATG
>JAGNMU010000340.1 GCA_017991005.1 Gemmatimonadaceae bacterium
GCCGTCATCCGCTTTTCCTGCGTGGTGCGTGCGGCATCGGCGGCTCGTGTGCGATCGGAGGCCCCACCTGATCCACCAAGACTGATGGTGAAACCGGCGGTGAGCATACGATTGTGGGTCAGGTCACCCGTGGTGGTTGCCGCTTCGAGTGAATCGTTGCGCGCAATCACGTAGTCGCGAATGGCCGCTTTGAAGCGCAGGCGCTCGCTGAGTTGAAACGACGCACCAGCACCGACAATCAGGGCATCGCGACTATTGTCGCTGTTGTTGAGCGAATCGCGGTACGTTCCCGAGTAGTTGATGCGACCGGCGCCGGCGATGACGTACGGCGAGATGCCAGGACCCGTGTTCAGGTTGAACTGTCCTTCGGCACCGTATCCTTCGACCGACACGAACTTGTTCCGATCTTCATTCACGCCGCGCCAGTAGAATCCGCGCACACCAAACAGTGGCGAGAAGTCGATACCGCCGCGCACACCGGCCACATTCTGATCGCTGAGGCCCGTGCTGCCGTCGTAGCGCATGCGTCCGACAAACGGTTCAATCGGTGCCGTCGCGCCGCGCAGGCCGGTGGCCTCATCGGCATCCGGTGCATTGGAGATCGGGATGGTGATGGCGCCACCGTAGACCAGGTTCTTCTGCCGCACACTCGAACCGCCGGTGAGTGAATCGCCGGAGAAGAGGCGCTGCGGATCCAGGCGGAAGCCCATCTGCTCGGCGAAGATTTCGGCCTGCAACTGGCCGATGCCAAAGCGCACGCCACCGCCCGCCGTAACGGCGAGCCGATCCTGCTTGCGACCCGAGTCCGGCTCAAAACGCATGATGCCGCCGCCGCCGCGGAGGAAGGGCACCAGATTGCCTTTCGCCAGATTGATCTGCGTCGTGACACCGTAGTGCTGCAGATCGATGGTCCGGCCGGCCGACTTCGCTCCGAACAGCGATGGCGCACGCGCGGCATCGATCCCGTACTTCCGACCGACGAAATAGAACGGCTGCAGTTCGATGGCACGACCAAAGCGAAAGGCGACGCGGCCGCCGTACAGCCAGTCGTCCTCAAACGCCAACTGATCGTCTCACTGGATACGCTCGGCGCTTGGCACGATGCTGTAACCGATCGACTGGGCCGACGCCGACGAAGCGACCGTGGCGGACGCGACCGTGAGGGCCGATGCAAAGAGAGCGACACGACGCGCATGTGCGCGCGTGGTACTGACAACGAGAGAATGCACGATGAACTCCAAGTAGTGGGCGAATGACATTCGGAGTATCGCGGACCCTGTCTCGTGGTCGTATCCCTCGAACGAGTGAAATCGACGCTCCATCCATGTGCGTCCGACGCAGCGACGCGCATTGTGTGCATCCCGGATGCACATGCGCCAAAACTCCAAGTGTGCGCTGGATCACGCAGATCGCCATTCGTGTGCGTGCGTGCAAAAAACTCGCGTGTCCACGTCACGCGCTCTATGATATCGGCGTCACGTGCCCGACCGTGTGCGATCGGCACGCACCACTGAATTGCGACCTTCCGCTTCTCGAACGACAATGCCCGACGACGCTCCGCATCCCGCCTCACACGAGCCTGAGGGGACCGCTGCACCGATCAGTTCGTTCGACGACGAACTCGACAATGACCTGTTCGTCGCGAACGGTGTGCGGGTCACGGACGGCCAGTATCTGATTCCGCCGCTCTCGCCACGGGATCTCGCGCGGGTTGCGCTCAACAAGCCACTCGATCCCACGACCATCGCGGCCCTGCTCGCCACCCGACGCCGACATGCGGCCGCAGGCGATGACACCCTCGGCGATACGGTGCTGGGAACCGTGCATGGTGTGGATGCCAACAATCTCAAGGAAGCCGGCTGGGGCGTGATCTTTGCCGCCGACGATCCGGACGCAGAGGCGATGCGCTCTGCGCTCGCGCCATTGCTTGCACTCCGCGAAGAGCAGTGCGGCAGACTCTACAAGGAGTACATCGGCGAGACGGGTATCCCCGCGGATTCTGACGGCTGGAAATTTCTGGCGTCGCTCGGCTCGGCTCCCGGGAATCCCGTCGATCCGACGATCGTGCCGTACTACCTGATGCTCGTGGCGTCGCCGGAGCAGGTGAGCTTCGAAGCACAGTGCGCCATGGACACTCAGAATGCCGTGGGACGTCTCTGGTTTGACGGCGACACGCGAGAGGCCCGACTCGCTGCGCTCAGCCGATACGCGCAGGCGGTGGCCGAGCGCGAGCGGAACGCGATCGCCACCCCGCCGCGCGCCTACTTCTTCGCCGCGCGTAACAAGGGCGATGCGGCGACGCAACGCAGTGCGCGGTTTCTGGCCACGCCCGTTTCGAAGGCGTTTGCGTCCAAACACGACTCATGGCAGGTCGCGACCGCCATTGGCGATTCGGCGCGAAAGGCGACACTGCTGGAGGTGTTGCATGGCGCGGCGTCGCCGTCGCTGCTGGTCACCGCCACACACGGCGCCGCCTTCGACAGCGGGGATCCGCTGCAGTTCGCGCAACAGGGTGCGCTGGTGTGTCAGGACTGGGAAGGACTGGCCAGCACCGCGCCACTCACCGAGCATGAGTATGTGTGGGCGGACGACATCACGACGGCACAACTTCCGGGAACGATCGCGTTTCTCTTTGCCTGCTACGGCGCCGGCACACCGGCCACCGACGTGTTCCTGCCGATCGAAGTGACCGACGCGCCTACCATCGCTCCGCGTCCGTTTGTGTCGCGTCTGGCGCAGCAACTTCTGCTGGCGGGCGCGGGCGCGGTGATCGGACATGTCGAACGCGCGTGGACCTGTTCCTTCCAGTGGCCCGGCGCCGGGGCGCAGACTCAGGTGTTCACCAGCTTGTTTGACGCACTCGCCGCGGGCACGCCGGTTGGCAGTGCCATGGAGTACTTCGATGCACGATGCGGCGGCATCAGTCGGCAACTCACCGACGCCACACGCGCGCATGCCGCTGGCAAGAACAACGATTTCGATCTGTCCGCACTCTGGACTGCGCAGATGGATGCACGCAACTACATCGTCCTCGGCGATCCCGCCGTGCGCTTCGATGTCTGACCACTCGCGGTGAACTGTTTCTCGCCGTACAACACCACGCACCTCACTTCGGAGCATCTTCAATGACCATACGACAGGTTCCGCAGACTGACTTGCAGTATTACCTGCTGGCATTTGACAAGAACGGCGTCGAGCAGGGTGATCCGGACGCCGGCGGCGGCAAACTGTCCGAAAAAGCACTCGACGCACTCGCCGGCGGGGTCACCGATGTGTTCATCCTCAGTCACGGATGGAAAGGCGATCTGCCCGCCGCGGTCGACCAGTATGACCGCTGGATCGGTGCCATGGCCGCCTGCACGATCGATCGCCAGCGGGCGCGCGCCAAGTGGCCGAACTTCAAACCATTGTTGATCGGCTTTCACTGGCCGAGTCAGCCGTTTGGTGATGAGAAGAACGATGGATCGTTCGCGGCGGAGAGTGGCGGAGGTGAGGCCGCGTTCATCGATGCCTGGGCCGATCGCATCGTGGATACACCGGCCGCGCGTGCCGCACTCAAGACCATTTTTCAGTCAGCGCTGGATGACGTGGAGCCCGACCGTTTGCCCGTGTCCGTGGTGAATGCGTATCGCGCGCTCGAGCGTGAGTCGCAGCTCGGGGCCGAGGGCGTCGGCGGCGCACCTGATGCCGATCGCGAGCCGCTTGATCCGCAGCTCTCGTACCAGGAATCACAGACGGGCGACGCGTCGTTTGGTGGCGGTCTCTTTGACGGACTGCTCTCGCCGCTGCGGCAATTGTCGTTCTGGACCATGAAAAAGCGCGCGCGCACCGTGGGAGAGAGCGCGGGACATGAGCTGATTCGCCGCATCCGCGGCGCGGGACCACACGTGCGCATCCACCTCATGGGACACTCGTTCGGCTGCATCGTGGTCTCGAGTATTCTCCACGGCAAGGACGGTGTGGCCGATGTGCATGTGTCGTCGGCGATTCTGGTGCAGGGCGCGATGTCGCACTGGTCTTTCTGCGACGAGATCCCCGAGAAGCGCGGCACATCGGGCTACTTTCGCCGCGTGGTGACCAGTCGGGTGATTGACGGCGCGACGGTCGTGACCATGTCACGCTTTGACAAGGCCGTCGGGGCGTGGTATCCGCGTGCGGCAACACCGGCGCGACAGGTGGATTTCGGCGTCACGACGACGCTCCCCAAGTACGGGGCCATCGGCACGTTCGGGATCCAGGGCAGTGGCCTGACCCTCGAGACGCGGGACATCAGTACCGACCTCACGGCCGACTACCACTTCGCGGTCGGTACGATCTACAACGTGAACTGCGACACTGTCGTGAAGACCGGCGGCGGTTCATCGGGCGCGCACAGCGATATCGGCCATCCCGAACTTGGACATCTGTTCTGGGAGGCGGTCCTCGTCTCGCCGGATCAATAACGTGGCGCTGCCCGAGCTCGAGATCACGTTGCGTCAGGATGCGGAGCGCCGATATGAAATCGAGCTCCGCTTCTGGCGCGGCGACGACAGCGGCGATACGCGCCGCACCGGGACACTGGATCCGGCGTTCAACCCGTACGCGCTGCCGCCGTTGCGTGATGACGCGAGGGGGTACGGGCTCGCGCTCGGCGCCGCCTTGCTGCATGACCCCGACGTCCGGTCCGGCTTCTCGGACGCCACCATCGCGGCCGGTGACCAGCCACTGCGCGTGCGGTTGCTGGTCAATCCGAATGCCGCCGCGCTCGCCGATCTGGCGTGGGAAACCACACGCGATCCCGCAGATCAGGCACTGCTGTTTGGTGGCGATCGCCGGGTGTTCTCGCGCTTCTCGGCCAGCGCCGATGTGCGCACCCTGCATCGGCGGGCACGATCCGAGCTGCGCGTGCTGCTGGCCGTGGCGAGTCCGCGGGATATCGGCGAGTACGCTCCCAATCAGATTGCACTCGCCCCCATCGAAGAGGACACGGAGATCGGGCAGGTGGAACGCGCGCTGCCCGGTCTCAAGCGGCTGGTCACGCTCCGCAGTTCGCAGGCCCCCGTGACCGTACACGCCATCGCGCGAGAACTCGCGCGCGACGTGGACGTGTTTTATCTCGTCTGCCACGGTGCGCTGATTGAC
>JAGNMU010000030.1 GCA_017991005.1 Gemmatimonadaceae bacterium
CGCCAGGGTCGCGGTATCCGGCAGCTGCAACTCGGCGCGGTCAGGATTGGCCAGCGTGTCATGCAACACCGGCGCCGAATCGCGAGGAACGTCGATGAGCACCAGCAGTTGACTATGCTCACGCTCGATGAACAGCGTAGACAACGCCGCGCGTTGAATCGCCGCTGCGTCGACGCCCGAAAGCACGGTTGGTGTGGGCTCGCACCCCGCCACTACCGCGGACAAGCCCAGTGCGGCGAACGGGGCAAGCGAGCGTGAGATCTGCACGATGATCAGTGCTCAGTGCGGGTGGTCAGTTCCCAGACAACCGCTAAGTCCTGAGTCTTGAGTCTGAGTCATCAGGTCTCAGTTGAAAAACTGAGAACCCACGACTCAGACTCAAGACCGACAGCTTAGCAGTTATCCGATAACTAACCACCGACAACTGGGCCGTTCCGCAGTTACCGCCCCACCACCCCACGCGCCGCCGCCGCGACCCGTTCCGCCGTAATCCCGTACTTCTCGTACAGCACCGGCGCCGGCGCACTCGCCCCGAACGTTTCGATTCCGACAATCGCGCCCGTCTCGCCCACCCAGCGATACCAACTGCCCGGGTGCGCCGCTTCCACCGCCACACGCGGCACGCCACGCGGCAGCACCGCATCGCGGTACTCCGCGTCCTGCGCCGCGAACAGTTCAAAACTCGGCATGCTCACCACACGCGCCGAAATCCCGTCCACGGAAAGCGCCGCGCGTGCGGCCAGCGCGATCTCCACTTCCGAGCCCGTCGCCATCAGCACCACGTCCGGCGCGCTGCCGCCCGTGACATCGGCAGCCACATAGGCGCCGCGCTTGAGCCCCGCGCGAATGGCATCGCCCTTGTCGAGGTACGGCAACTTCTGACGCGTGAGCACCAGCGCCGTCGGTCCCGATTTATGCAGCATCGCCACATGCCACGCTTCCGCCACTTCGTCGGCATCGGCGGGACGCAGCACCAGGAGATTCGGAATGCAGCGCAGCGCCGTCAGATGCTCCACCGGCTGGTGCGTGGGACCGTCTTCGCCGAGTCCGATGGAATCGTGCGAGAAGACATAGATCACCTGCAATCCCATCAGCGCCGCCAAGCGAATGGCCGGACGCATGTAGTCGGCAAACACCAGGAACGTGCCGCCGTACGGCACGATGCCGCCGTGCAGCGCCATGCCGTTCATGATGGCACCCATGCCATGTTCGCGAATGCCGAAATGGAAGTTGCGACCACCGGGCGTCGCTGCGCTGAACGTGGGCGCGCCCTTCACCAGTGTGAGATTCGATCCGGTGAGATCGGCCGAACCACCAATCAACTCCGGCGCGTGTGGCGCAATCGCGTTGATCACCGTGCCGTTCGACGCGCGCGTGGCCACGTTACCGCTCTTGGCATCGAACGTGGGCAACGACGCACTGAGCGTCGGCATGCGCTCGCCCTTCATGCGACGCTCAAACTCGGCGGCGAGCGCCGGATGCAACGCCGCATACTCGGCCCAATGGGCATTCCACGCCGTGTGCGCGGTCGCGCGATGCGCCACCTGTTCGTGCCAGTGTGCGCGTGCTTCGTCGGGCACTGTGAACGGCTCGGGATAGTTCCAGCCGTAGCCCGACTTCGTGAGCGCGATTTCGTCCTTGCCCAACGGTTCGCCGTGCGCCTTGGCCGTATCCTGCCGGTTGGGCGAACCGAAACCGATGTGCGTCTTGGTGATGATCAGCGTCGGACGCGTGGTCTCCGCCTTGGCTTCGGCGATCGCCGCGTCGATCTGGTCGAGATCGTTCACATCGGCGATGTGCAACACCTGCCAGCCGTACGCTTCAAACCGCTTCGCCGCATCATCACTACAGGTGAGATCGGTCTTGCCGTCGATGGTGATGCCGTTATCGTCGAAAAAGCCGATCAGCTTGCCAAGTCCGAAGTGACCGGCATACGAGGCCGCTTCGTGTGAGATGCCTTCCATCAGGCATCCGTCGCCGGCAATGAAGTACGTGTAATGATCGACCACCGACATGCCGTCGCGATTGAACTCGGCGGCGAGATGCGCCTCGGCCACCGCGAAGCCGACCGCGTTGGCGATGCCCTGACCAAGCGGACCCGTGGTGGTTTCCACACCAACCGTGTGGTGCACCTCGGGATGACCCGGGGTCTTGCTGCCCCACTGACGGAAGTTCCGAATTTCGCTGAGCGGCAGGTCGTAGCCCGACATGTGCAGCGTGCCGTACAGGAGCATCGACGCGTGGCCCACCGACAAGATGAACCGATCGCGATCCACCCAGTGTGGTGCGGCCGGATCGTGCCGCATGTGGCGGGTGAACAGCGCGTAGGCGAGCGGCGCCAGCGCCATCGGCGTGCCGGGGTGCCCCGACTCGGCCGCCTGCACGGCGTCCATGGCAAGCGTGCGGACGGTATCGATCGCGAGACGCGTGATCTCGGGACCAGCGGACGGTGTGGCTATCGAAGCAACGGACACGGAGGCTCCAGACGGGGCGGTCAATACGCGTCGCCTGTGGAGGTGGCGACGCGCAGACCTGAAAAATACTCCCGTCAGACCCCGCCGAGGTACCTCGACCGCGTGATCTCGAGATGATGCGCAAAGTGTCCGGCAATCATCCACGCCAGACCTCGCACCGACACCGGGTTTCCGCTGGCGGTCCCCATTGCGGCCACGGCGGTGTCGCTCAGCGAACGGACCAAAGCCAGCGTTGCTCCGCGGACTGCCTCGATTTCGGTCAGGATGTCCGCAAGCGACCGCTGCCCCGCGCCACTCAAGGGGACCCACGCGTCCTGGTCGAACGACGGCAGCGGCGTCTGATCGCCGCGCGCGATGCGCACCATGCGATACGAAAACACCCGTTCGCAATCGGCGACATGCAGCAGCGACTCCGCGAGTGTCCATTTGCCTGGCGCGTAGGCGCGCTGCAACGCGGCCTCATCGACCCCGGCGACCAGTGCGCGGAGCGCGTGCGTCTGACCTTCGAGCAGTGCAACGACGCTTGGATTGTGCGCGGCATGCAACGCGCCGGCAGTGGCGTCGATGTAGATCACGGCATAGGCCGAATGTTCACCGGCACCGGGGCGGAGATCGAGTGCAGTCACGGGGGCAGGGAATGAATGTGAGTGGACACGCGTTAGGCGGAGAAACCCAGTGCACGCGCAATCGCGTCGAGTTGAAACGTATCGGGGACGCTGCCCTGCGCGAGTCTCGGGGAGCCGCCGCCCCGTCCGCCCGCTGCCTGCAATGCGGGACGAAGCGTCTGACCTGCGTCGACCCCGCTGCCGTCTGAGGCGCCCAGCATCACGCTCTGTGCCGACGGGCTGAGGACCAGCACGGCGCAGGGGCCCATCGCCAGCAGCGCCTGCACCATTGGCTCCGCGTCCTTGACCGGCCCATCAAACGGGGTCAGCACGATGCGGCGAACGCCCGACTCGCCTACCGCTGCGCGCTCCCAGTATTCGCGCGCGCGGAAGCCGGCCAGATCAGCCAGCAGCCCCTTTCGTTCACGCTCGAGATCACTCACCCGGCGCTGCTGCACCTCCACGAGTGCCGGCACGTCGTCGGGCGCTGCGGTGAACAATCGCGCGGTGGTGGTGAGCAGCATCGCATCACGTCGTGCGCGGGCAAGTGCACGCTGTCCGCAGATGAATTCGAGCCGAGTATTGCCCTTGGTTTTCTCCACGCGACGCAGCAGGATCGCGCCGATGGCACCGGTGTGGGACACATGGGTGCCGCCACAGGCGCTTTTGTCCACGCCATCGATGGTCACAATACGCAACAGGCCATCGCGATCACTCGCCTTGCGCAGCCCCTCTGCCGTGGCCGCGTCTTCGAATGACACATGGATCTCGTGGTTCTCGACCGCCAGCAGATTGACGCGCGATTCGATCTCCTCCACCATCGCCGGCTCGATGGCGGCAGCCGCCACATCCACCGTATTGCTCTCATCGCCGAAATGCACGCTGACGGTGGGCCATCCGTAGGCATCCGCCAGGAATGCCGACAGCAGATGTTGCCCCGAATGCTGCTGCATGTGATGGAATCGGCGCGCCCAGTCAATCTGCCCGTCGACCGTGTCGCCCACAGCGAACGGCACCACATCCGCGCAGACGTGGACAATGCGCTGCTCGTCGTCGATGACATCGATCACGCGGATGCCGTGGAGCTGCCCCGTATCGTGCGGCTGGCCGCCGGACGTGGGATAGAAGGCGGTGCGGTCGAGAACGACATGGAGGCCGTTGTTCTCGACGGCCACTACGGAGGCCGAGAAGCGTACGGCCTGCGCGTCGTGATAGTAGATCCGTTCGGTCATGCGCGAAGAATAGCGATTTTGGGCTGCACCGGATCCCGCGCGTATCTTTCCCGCATGATGCGCTCGATCCTGCTTCTGTGCCTGGCGTGCGGCACCACCGGCTGTTCGTCCTTGCTGGCCTCCCGGCGCGCAGCAGCGAAGGCGCCCGCGGAATCGGGGCCGGCCAGTCGGCCAACACAACGTGTGCGTGGTGCCACAGCCGATCGTGCCGGCGCCACTGCAGGCGCCGGTAGTCGTGCTGCCGACATACCACTCGACGCGCCGCTGGAAGTCGAGCCGCCCACCCCCGAGCCAGATGCGACCGCCTCTGACTCGGCCGGTGTGGCGCGACTGGTGCGATTGTCCCACGTGTGGCAGACCGTGTCGCTCCATCATCCGTGGGTGGCGACGCGCGGGGTGCCGTGGGATTCCGGGTTCATCATCGCCGCACCGCGTGTGCGTGCGTCGGCCGATGATGCGCAACTGACGGAAGCGTATCGACGACTGTTTGCCTTGCTCCGCGATACGCGCACACGCGTGGTGCCGGTCGGCACGGTCAGTGAACCGGAGGCCATCGCGATCTCCACCGATCGGGTGGGGGACAGTCTGGTGGTGATTCGGATTGCGCCGTCCGCACCGCTCGATGCACCGGACTCGGTACTGGTCACGCAGGAATTGCAGCGGCTACCGCGGCGTGTCCTGCTCGACCTCCGCGGGCGTGGTGTGCTGGACGGCGAATCGCGCGCGGAGCGACTCGATCAGTTTCTTGAACGCACCGGGCTCGCCGCACGACTGGTGCGGGGCACCGTATCCGCGCCGGTCGTGCGCACGCGTCGCATTGGGGTCTGGCCAGCCGGCCACGATGCCTTGAACGTGCGCGAGTTCCACGACGGATGGCAGGTGCGTGAAACCCGGCAGTATCGCGGCACCGCGGTGGCGGCCATGCGCACGGCGGTACTGGCCGACTCGGGGACGGTGCTGCCAGGCGTCGTGCTGGCGATGCATGATGCCGCGCAGCTGTCGCTCTTTGCCGATGGCGGTCTCCGCGATGCGGCGCCGGTCCCGACGGTGCGTGTGCCGCTGAGTGATGCGCTCACCAGCATCATCCGCACGGGTGAACTGGTGCACGCCGATGGATCGTTGGACGTCGTGCCCGACTCCATTCTCGTCCATCGCGGAGATGCCGATGTCGCGCGATCGGCCGCGATTGCGGTGTTGCAGTCGACGGCGCGGCTCCCGCTGGCCGATCGACCGTTCCCGGCGCTGGTCAGCAAAGCGCAAACGCCGGTGTTTTATGACACCACCAGCTATCCGTTCATGGGTGCGCGTCTGCTGGGCGGTGTTCGGCTCTGGAGTGCAATGCGCACGCGGCACGGGCAGCGCGATCTGTACGACGACGATCTCGACGCGGTCTTTGCGCGGGTCATTCCGCGCCTGGAAGCGGCGCGCTCATCGACGGAATACGCGACTGCGATTGCCGATCTCGCGACCGTGCTCGATGACGTCAGCGGTCAGCCGCGCGGCGCGTCGTATGAGGCGGCTATCGGCGGTGCGTCGTTGCCGTTTCGCGTGCGACTGGCGGACGGACGTGCCTTTGTGAGCGACGTGGTTCGCGATTCCACCACGACGCGACTGTCGATTGGTGCGGGAACCGAGCTGCTGACGATTGACGGGTTCCCCATCGCGGCGTGGCTGTTGGAGCATCGACGTACGGCGCCCGCGTCGAATGACTGGACGCGCGCGCTGATCCAGGCGCGGCAGATGCCGCGAGGACGCGCCGAGGAGGTCAGTGTCCGCGTGCGCGATGCCACCAATCGCGAACGCACCTTGACGGTTCCGCGCCGCGCCGAATATCTCAGCGCGCTTCCGACGTTCGAGCGTGCACCGGCCGCACCGGCGCGCGCACTCGCCGACGGCGTGGTGTACATCGACATGGAGCAGCTGACCGAGTCGACCATCAATACGGCGCTCGCCGGACTGACCGGAGCACGCGGCCTTATCATCGATCTGCGCGGCACGCTGACGGTTGACGAAACGCCGCTGCTGCGACGCCTCGCGACGCAACCGCGCGCCCAGATCGCACGCGTCGTGCAGCGCGCGCTGACCGAGCCGTGTTTTGCCTCGATCCGCGAAGCGGCCACGGCCTGTCCGGACATTCGTGAATCGCGCGGCTGGTTCCGCGCGATCGACACCAGCACGGTGTTCAGCGGGCGCATCGTGGCGTTGATCGACGAACGCACCAGCGATGCGATGGAGCGATTGGCGCTCACGCTCGATCAGATGAGCCGAATCACGCTCATCGGCAGTGCGAGTGCCGGGTCGATCAGCCCGGTCACGCCACTCTCGTTACCCGGTGGACTCACCGTTGGCATTGCGACGCAGGAGTGGCGTCGCGGCGACGGGGCGCAGATTCAGCGCGTCGGCCTGACACCGTTCATCGACGTGCGCCCCACGGCGCGCGGACTCCGCTCGCTCGACGACGAGGTGCTCACGCGCGCGCTGCAATGGATGCAGCAGCAACTCGAGCCCGCCCGTCGTCGTCGATGACATTTTCCACGGCGCTGCCGATCGACGACGCGCTGCCATCGCTTCGTAAGGCGCTGGCCCTGCAGACGAACGCCGTCCTCGAGGCGCCGCCGGGTGCCGGCAAAACCACGCGGGTGCCGCTGGCGTTGCTCGACGCCCCGTGGCTCGAGGGCCGTCGCATCGTCATGCTCGAACCGCGCCGACTGGCCGCGCGTGCCGCCGCGCACTTCATGGCGCGCACACTCGGTGAAACGGTGGGGGATACGGTGGGTTACCGCGTACGCGGTGACACACGCGTCTCTCGGCGTACGCGCATCGAAGTCGTCACCGAAGGCGTGTTGGCACGACTGCTCTCGGCCGATCAGGCACTCGAAGACTATGGGGCCGTCATCTTCGACGAATTCCACGAACGGTCGCTGCACGCCGATCTTGGTCTCGCGCTGACGCTGGAAACGCAAACCCACCTGCGCCCCGCGCTGCGGGTACTGGTGATGTCGGCGACACTCGACGGCGATCGGGTGGCCGCGTTGCTCGGGAATGCCGCGCAGCGCGCCCCCGTCGTGCGCAGTGATGGCCGGATGTATCCCGTGGAGACCCTGCACCGCCCACCGCGCGCGGAGGAGCGCGTCGATGCAGTCGCGGCGCGCACCGTGCGCGAAGCACTCGAACGCGACGTCGGTGATATCCTGGTGTTTCTGCCCGGCATGGGTGAGCAGAGACGGGTCGCGGACCGGTTGGCCGGTGATCCGCTGCTCACCGCCCATCGCGCAATCGTACACGTGTTGCATGGCAGTCTGCCAATTGGCGAGCAAGATGCCGCTATTGCGCCGGCACCACGAGGTGAGCGCAAAGTGGTGCTGGCTACCAGCATCGCCGAAACGAGTCTGACCATCGAAGGCGTGCGCGTCGTGATCGACAGCGGTCTGTCGCGATTGCCACGCTTTGATGCGCGGGCCGGCCTCACGCGTCTCGATACCATTCGCGTCAGTCGCGCGTCGGCCGATCAGCGCCGCGGACGGGCAGGCCGTGTTGCGTCCGGGGTGTGTTATCGACTGTGGGATGCGGCAGACGATCACGGACTGGTGCCGCGTACACGACCGGAGATTCTCGACGCCGATCTGTCGTCGCTGGCGCTCGAGTTGGCTGATGCCGGCGTCCACGATGCGTCGGACGTGCGCTGGATGGATGCGCCACCGCCCGGCGCATTCGCCCAGGCGCGTGACCTGCTGGCAATGCTGGGTGCACTCGATGCACAGGGCCGCATCACTGCACATGGTCGGCAGATGGCGGCACTGCCGCTGGCGCCGCGTCTCGCGCATCTGCTGCTCGGTGCACAGCGCCGCGGGCTCAGTACGCTTGGCGCCGAGCTGGTGGCGCTGCTCGAGGAGCGCGATGTGCTGCGCGGTGATGGCGGGCCGCCGCCGGCTGATCTGCGTTTGCGACTCGAGGCGCTGCGGCGCGGCGGAGCGAGCGACGCCGTGTCGCTGCACGGGGCATCGGTGGATCGCGACGCGATGCGCCGTGTGCGGGAACTCGCGAGGCAACTGCAGTCTGATGTGCGTGCCACGCAGGCACGCGCCACGGTCGAGCGTGTGCATGGCGATGATCTCGACCACGTGGGCGTGCTGCTGGCGCTCGCGTTTCCGGATCGCGTTGCGCAGCGGCGTGTGGGGAGTGAACCGAGGTATCTGCTGCGCGGCGGGGCCGGCGCGGCGGTGAAACGCGGGGACGCGCTGGCCGATGCGCCGTTTCTGGCCATCGCGGAACTCGACGGTGCGCCGCCGGAGTATCGCGTGGCACGTGCGGCGCCGATCACGCGCGATGAGATCGACGAGGATTTCGGCGATCAGATACAATCGGCGCCGATCGTCGAATGGCATGAAGCATCGCAGTCGGTGCGTGCGCGACGCCGGGTGATGCTTGGTGCGCTCACGCTCGATGAATCCGCGCTCGCGGCGCCCGATCCAATCCTCGTCCGCGAGGCGCTGCTGCAGCAGATCCGACGTACCGGCTCGGCGGCCTTGCCCTGGAGCGACGCATCGAATCGACTGCGCGCACGGCTCCTGTGCGTGCACACGCATCTTCCCGACTGGCCCGATGTGTCGACCGAGGCGCTCGACGCGTCACTCGATACGTGGCTGGCGCCGCATCTGGACGGCATTCGCAAGTGGAGTGCGTTGGCGGCGCTCGACTGGAGCGAGCTGTTGCTGGGTCTCATGTCATGGGACCGCCGCACCGCGCTCGATCGTCTGGCGCCGACACATCTGGACGTGCCGAGTGGATCGCGCATTGCCATCGACTACAGCGAACCAACGGCGCCCGTGCTGCCGGTCAAGTTGCAGGAGGTGTTTGGCTGGCACACCACGCCATTGATCTGCGACGGTCGGGTCCCGCTCACGTTGCATCTGCTGTCGCCGGCCCAACGACCGGTGCAGGTCACGCGCGATCTCGCCGGATTCTGGAAATCGTCGTACTTCGAGGTGCGCAAGGAGCTGCGCGGACGATACCCGCGCCATCCGTGGCCGGAGGATCCGTTGACGGCGGTGGCGACGAGGAGGGCGAAGCCGAGGGGGACGTGAGTGGCGGGTGGCGGGATGCGGTGTGATGCGGTGTGATGCGCTTGGTGTAGGTGAAGGACAAAGGGAAGGAGGAAAAGCGACAGGAGTCAGGACGCAGGCGTGACCGCACGCTGCTTCCTGACTCCTGGCTCCGTTCCTCCTTCCCTTTGTCCTTCACCTACATCAGCCAACCGCGACCACCTAAACCCTCAGCGCCTCCGGCAGCACCGCCACGCACGCCTTCATCTCGTCCGGCGTCCCGATGCTGATGCGGCACCAGTCGTTGTACGGCGGGAAGGCGCGGCCCACGCGGAAGCCCTTGGCCATCATGGACGTCTGAATGCGTTCCACCGGCATGTTGGCATGGAAGAACACAAAGTTGGTTTGCGACGGGGCGACGCGTTTGCCGAGTCCCTTGAGGGTGGTGGTCAGCAGTGCGCGACCCTCGCGGTTGCGGGCTTTGATGAAGTCCTGATACGCCGTGTCCTGAAGCGATGCCGCCGCGGCCTGGAGACCGAAGGAATTCGGATTGCCGGTCACGAAGCGCTCGAGTCGCGCGATGATATCCGGACGTGCGATCGCGAAGCCAACGCGCAGACCCGCGATGCCATGAATCTTCGAGGCCGTGCGAGAGACGATCACGTTCTCGCCCTTGAGCACCAGGTCGATCATCGGCTTGTACGACGGTTCATCGACAAAGTCATGGTACGCTTCATCCACGACCACCATGGCCTTGTGCTGTGTCGCGCTAACGAAACTGCGAATGCGCGCGTTGTCGGCGAGCGTGCTGGTGGGATTGTTCGGATTGCAGACGAACACCAGGTCCACGGCGTTCGTGATGTGCGTATCCATCTTCTCGAAATCATGTCCGAGATTGGCATCGAGCGGCACCTTGTGCACGCGCGCGCCGATGCTGTCGGCGTAGTTGGGGAGTCCTTCGAACGTGGGCCATGGCACCACGATCTCGCCGCCCTCCGACCCGTACGCCAGCGCCGCAATGGAGAGTGTTTCGCTCGAACCCTGCGTGATCAACACGTACGAGGGATCCACGCCGACGTGTTTGGCAAACACGTTCCGAAGATTCGGCTCCGACTGCAGGTCGTACTGACTGTGCTCCCACCATCCGGACATGATCGCTTCTTTCGCCTTGGGCGACATGCCAAACGGATTTTCGTTGTAACACAGTCGAATCGGACCAGCGGCTTTCCGCGCCGTCGTGGCGTCCGCTTCCATCTGCAGGAGTGCGTCGTGATACGATCCCGTCGAGGCCGCGGGGAGACGCTCGGCACCCATGGCCGGCAGCAGCTTCGGCAACAGCACGGATGAGCCGGCAGCGAGACCGGTGGACACGAGCCACTGACGACGATTGACAGGTGCGGACATGGGAACCTCTGGAGGGCCGGGAGGATCTGCAGTTGACCCGCTACGATAGCGCCCCAGTCCGTCCTTTGGCGAGCAATCGACCCGGCGGCCGGCCCCAGCCTTCCTGTTCGCCCCACTAAGTTGCGCGCATGTCCGTCACCCGTTGGCTGCTCACGGCCGTGTCTTTCGCCGTCATGTTCGGCGCGTCGGCATGGGTGGTCCGAGACAGTATGCCAGTCGGTGGAATGCCGTGGTTGGCGTGGCAGGCGCATGCCGCCGCGATCGCGGCGGTGGTAGTCGAGATGTGCGCCCGGTCGTTCAAGATTCAGGCTTCCGCGCACGCCGTCGGACTGCCACTCCGGTTTCTGACCGCCATGCGCGTGTGTCTGGGCGGGGACTTTGCCGCCGCCATCACGCCGGCGCGGTCGGGCGCCGAACCGGCTCGCTTTCTCGTGCTCGGTGAGAGCGGCATGCCGGCGGCCGGTCGCGTGCTCGTGCTTTTTCTCGAGCTGTTTCTCGAGATGTGCTCTCTGGCGCTGGTCTGTGGTGTGCTCGCGCTGCTCTTTGACGGGCGCGGCGCAAGTACGCGTGGATTGCTGGCGCTGGTGGGTGGCTACAGCACGGCGGTACTCGGTGCCGGCGCGATCGGGTGGGTCCTGTCGCGACGCAACGCGCACGGACCGCCGCCCGCGTGGGCGCGCGTGGTCGGGCTGCACGCCGGGCGATGGCGCACGGTGCAGCGCACCCTTCGGCAACTGCGCGATGCCGTCCGGTCGCTGGGCCAGGCGAATCCGCTGCAGATGTTGGCCGCCTTTGCCGGATCGGTCATCCATGTGCTCTGCAAGGTCGCCGCGCTGCCTATTCTCGTGTATCTGGGCGATCGCTCCTTCGCGTTGACCATGGACTCACTGGCGCCACTCGTCTTGTGGCCACTCGCGCTCTTCTATGGCGGCGTGGTGGTCCCCGCGCCCGGCGGCGGCGGATTCATCGAAGGCGCCTTTGGCGCGACACTCAGGTCGGCGATACCGGCCGGTATCTTCGCGGCGTCGTTGCTCTGGTGGCGCTTCTACACGTTCTACCTCTATGTCATCGTTGGAGGCCTGACGGCCGGCGATGCGGCACTCCGTGCGCTCCGTAAGCGCGAGCATCCTTCAGTCCCAGCGCATGGCCACGGCTGATTCAGATTCTGCTTCACCTTCCGCTCCACCGAAGACCAGCCGGGCTCGGCTGATCCTTGGGTTTCTTGTCATCTACGTGGTGTGGGGGTCGACCTATCTCGCGATTCGCTGGGGGGTGGCCACGATTCCTCCCTTCGCGATGGGCGCGGTGCGATTCCTCGTTGCGGGGAGTTTGATGTACGGGATCGTCAGGTGGCGCGGTGCTGCCGCTCCAACGGCGCTCGAGTGGCGCAACTCCGCCATCGTCGGAGCACTCCTGCTGTTTATCGGCAACGGCGCCGTTTCATGGGCCGAACAGCGCGTCAGCTCGGGAATGACGTCGCTGTTGGTGGCAACCGTGCCGCTGTGGCTGGTGCTGTGTGAGGTCGCCCAAGGAAAGCGGCCGGGGCTGGCCAAGTGGGGTGGTGTGGCGCTGGGCCTGGTTGGCGTCGGATTGCTGGTGCTGCCGGCCGACGGACAGCTCTCATCGGCCGCCGTGGAGCCGATCGGCGCGGTGGTCCTCGCACTCGGCTCGCTGTCGTGGACCATTGGTTCGCTCTTTTCGAGATCCGCCAAACTGGCCAAACCCGCCTCGCTGGCCATCAGCATGCAGATGCTCACCGGCGGCACGTTGCTGCTCGCCCTGTCGATTGGCAGCGGTGAACTCTCGCATCTGGACCGCAGCGCCATCACGATGGCGTCGGTCTACTCGCTGCTCTACCTCATCGTGTTCGGATCGCTGATCGGCTTCACCACGTACATGTGGCTATTGTCGGTGGCGACGCCAACCGCTGTGGGCACGTATGCCTACGTGAATCCGGTAGTCGCGGTGCTGTTGGGTGTCGTGTTCGCCGGCGAAACACTCCCACCGCAAGCCCTGCTGGCGATGCTGGTGATCGTGAGCGGTGTGGCGATGGTCAGTCTGGGCGATCAGCTGGGGCGCCGCCGAGCCTCGTAAGTCACGTGTCGCTGTTTCGCTCTGACACGCCGCACCTCGGGCGAATCCTGTCCGCCACGTTCTGCGTAGGGTCCCCGTTGCCTTCATTCACTTCGGGAGATTCCGCACCATGCGTACCCACATCAAGATTGTCGCCATCGTCAACCTGCTCTTCAGCGCGCTCGGTATTCTGGCCGCGGCCGGTGTGCTGTTCAGTGGCGTGTTTGGCTCGATCTTCTCTGGCAGCTTGATCGGCGCCGTGGTCGGATCGGTCGCCAGTGTCGTTGTCGCCATCATCGTCGGTGCGCTGAGTCTCTTCGGTCTGATCGCCGGATTCGGGTTGCTCAATCACCAGCAGTGGGCGCGCTACACCATCATTGTCGTCTCGGCGCTTCGCCTGTTCCGTTGGCCGTGGGGCACCCTCTTTGGCGGCTATTCGTTGTGGGTGCTGCTCAATGACGAGACCCGGTCGATCTTCGATTCGCATGTTGGATAACCTGCTGATAGAACGCCGCTCGTTGGCGTGATGGACCGAGTGCGACGCGCAGATCCACAATGCGCGTCGCACTTCGCGTTTGAGGTGCCGGGCGAGTGATGTGCCGCCGGCACGGTGTGTGTGCAGCGCGCTGCGCGCGCTCTAGACTCCAGGAGACGGCGGCACTACGCTTGGAGCGTGACCGCCCCCGCCCGCCCTGATTCGCGTCTCGCCGCCGCACGACTCGGTCACTTCTCCGTGTCACAACGTGCGACGCTGGCGGCGCTCGCGCGGTGCATTCTCATTGACGCACCCGCCTCGGGCGAATCGCAGGACGCACTCGTGTCGCGCTGTGATGCGCGCATTGCCACACTGGCGCCACATCGGCGCGCGCGGCTGGCCAGTGCGCTCGACGCGCTTGGCGGTCGTGCCGCCGTGTTGATTGCGATCGGTCGCGCCTCGCGTTTCATCGAGCTTGCACCGGACGCGCAGCGCCGCTGTTTTGCCTCGTGGGGACATTCCCCGGTGGCCCCGCTGCGCGCCGCGCATCAGGCCGTACGCAAACTGGTGCTGGCGGTGCACTACGCGCTGCCGTCGGTGAGTCGCGCCATCGGCTACGCCGGGCCACTGCAGGGTCGCGCGCCGCAATCGGCGTGGGAAGGACCGCTGCCGGGGGTGCAGACCCATGTCGAACCCGTGGCGCGCGGTGCGGTCGCGCTCCCAACAATCATTGCGCACGAGCCAGTCCCGGCCGGTGTGATTGTGGGCGCTGCCGTCGACCGCGATCTCGTGCGCCGTGCCGATGTGGTGGTGATTGGCTCGGGCGCCGGTGGGGCCGTCACCGCCTCGCGGTTGGCGGAGGCGGGTTATCAGGTGGTGGTGCTCGAGTCGGGGCCGTACATGACCCGCGCCGATTTCACGGAAGACGAGGCGTCGCTGACCGAGCGACTCTACGCCGACGGGGCGCTCCGCACCACCGACGACATGTCGTTTGCCCTGCTGCAGGGCCAGACGGTCGGGGGGTCGAGCACGATCAATTGGATGATCATGCTGCGCACGCCGGACTATGTGCTCGATGAGTGGTCGCGCGACTACGGCATCTATGGCATGCAACCGCGCGAGATGCTGCCGGTCTTCGAGCGTATCGAACGCGAGCTCCAATCGCGAGAAGTGCCGACCGATGCACACTCGGCGAACAACCGGCTGGTGCTCGACAGCGCGCGCGCACTGGGCTGGCGGGCGAGCGCGGCGCACATCAACGCCGATCGCTGTGTCCGCTGTGGCATGTGCGGAATTGGCTGCCGACATGACGCCAAACAATCCGCGCTGCTGACCTATCTTCCACGCGCGCTCACCGCTGGCGCGACGGTGTTTGCCGACGCGCACGTCACACGGATCGATATCCGCGAGCGTGATACTGGCACCGGCACGCCGCCGCTCAAACGTGTGCATGCCCTCATCGAAGGGCGGCAGGGTGGACGCCCCCCGCGAACGCTGACCATCGACGCACCCGTCGTGGTGATTGCCGCAGGCGCCATCGAAACCCCCGCGTTGTTGCAGCGATCCGGACTGGGCGGCGGAGGCGTGGGGGACTGGTTGCGGCTGCATCCCACGACCGCGATAAGCGGGGTCTACGGGCACGATATTCTGGCCAATACCGGTATTCCACTCACCGCCATGTGCGACGAGTTCATCCGGTGGGATGGCACCGACTATGGCTTCTGGATCGAGTGCCCGCCGATGCATCCATCGTTCACCGCCGCTGCCCTGCCGGGCTTTGGCGCCGAGCACGCGATGCGGATGAAGCAGTTTCGTCGTCTGGGCGTGATGATCGCGCTCACCCGCGATGGGGCCGACCCGCGCGTCTCGAACGGGCGCGTCCAGGTCAACCGCGCCGGGCAGACGTCGATTTCGTACCGATTGGGTGCTGAGGATCAGCGCCGGGTGCGTGCATCGCTGGAGGCGGCGGCGCGGTTGCATCTCGCCGCCGGAGCCACCGAGGTGTTTTCCATGCACGCCGACTCCGTCGTGGTCCGATCCGAACGAGACCTTGCCGCACTCACGACGGCGTCGCTGGCCCCCAACCGGATTGCCATGTATTCGGCCCATGTGAATGGCACGTGCCGCATGGGCGTGGATCCGCGGCGATCGGGGGCGACACCGGAAGGCGAGCGCCACGGGGTGCGCGGTTTGTACATTTCGGACGGTTCATTGCTGCCGACGTCGCTGGGTGTCAATCCGCAGGAGACGATCATGGCGGTCGCGACCGTACTGGCGGAACGCATGGCCACACGACACGCGGGCATTACACGCGCCTGAACCACCCCTCTACACCCGGATCATGAGCGGAAAAGGCGAAAAAAAGCGACGCCGGGCCCTGGATGCGTACAGCAGACTGCAACGCGCCGCCGGATTGGCGGCCACTCGCGTGGAGAGCGCGGTGCACCCGTTCGGTCTGTCCGCGTCCCAGTTTGGCGTGCTTGATACGCTCGCGGCGCGCGGCGCCGTGCATCAGCAGGAACTGGCCGAGGCGCTCGGGCGCAGCAAAGCGCAGATGACGGCGATCATCGATGCGCTGGAGTCGCGCGAGTTGGTCCGGCGTGAGCGACACGCCACCGACCGGCGCTTCATGACAGTGCACCTGACCGACGCGGGGACCAAAGTCCTGGCCAACGCGACGCCGGCACGCACTGCCGCGATCGTCGATCTCATGAGCGAACTGACCGGCGAGCAGCGTGTGCGTCTCGCGCGGTTGTGTCGCCGCCTGCTGCGCACGCTCGACCCCGACGAAACCGAACGCGAAGACAACGCCAACAGCGGCGCCGATGCCGACAGTGAGGTGGCGTCTGACGCGGACGACGATGTCGATTCCGGCGACGAGTCTGACGATGCTGATTCCGACGATGCGGAGTCCGGCGCTGCCGAGGATGAGCCGCCGTCCACCATGTCGAGTGACACTCCCCCCTCTCACGTCTGAGCGCCTACATCATGGCTGGTCGCCACTTCCTGCAGATTCCCGGACCGACGCCGATTCCCGATCGTTTGCTCCGTGCGATGCACCGCGCGAGCGAAGACCATCGCTCGTCGGCGTTTCCGACGCTGACGCGCTCGATCCTGTCGCGGTTGCCCGCGATCGTGAATCAGACACACGGCGAGCACTTTGTCTTTCCGTCGTCCGGCACCGGCATGTGGGAGGCTGCGTTGGTGAATACGCAGCAGTCCGGGGCGCGTCTGCTGGCCGTCCGGTACGGCCAATTTTCGCATCTCTTCATTGCCGCCGCACGCGCGCTCGGCTACGCGGTGGATGTGATCGAGGTCCCATGGGGAGAGGCGGCCGATCCGGCGCTGATCGAAGCGGCGCTGGTCGCCGACGCCGCGCATGAGATTCAAGGCGTGCTGGTCGTGCACAACGAAACGGCGACCGGGGTCACCAGCGACATCGGCGCGGTGCGTGCTGCCATGGATCGGGCGAAACACCCGGCGTTGCTGTACGTGGACGGCGTGAGTTCGATCGCGAGTCTCGAATTCCAGTTTGACGCGTGGGGAGTCGACTGCTCGATTGCTGGTTCGCAAAAAGGCTTCATGCTGCCGGCCGGTCTTGGCATTCTCGGGATGAGCGAAAAGGCATTGGCGCGGATCGCCACGGTGACCACGCCGCGGTCCTACTTCGATCTGCGGCCGATGCGCGACCAGAATGCGCGCGGATACTTTCCGTACACACCCGCGCTGTCGCTGCTGTTCGGACTGGATGAAGCGCTGACCATGCTGCTCGATGAGGGCATGGAGCAGGTGGCCGCGCGTCACAAACGTCTGGCGACCGGGGTGCGTGCCGCCGTGCGGGCGTGGGGACTTGGGGAATGCGCCAAGCGGGCCTCGATTGCCTCGAATACGCTCACCGCCGTGGTGGTGCCGGAAGGCATCGATGCCGCGCGTGTGATCGATCTCGCTTTCAAGCGTTACGACGTGTCGCTTGGCGCGGGCCTCGGGGAACTGGCCGGCAAGGTGTTTCGTATCGGACACCTCGGCGATACGAACGCGCTGACACTGGCCGGCGCGTTGTCCGGCGTCGAGATGGCGTTGGCGGATGCCGATGTTCCACTGCGTCTGGGCGCGGGTGTGGGAGCGGCACTGGGCACCTGGCGCGTGGCGTCATGAGTGTCAGGCCCTCGGTGGTCGTGACGCGCCGTCTTCCCGACGCCGTTGAGGCGGCGATTGCGGAGCGGTATGACGTGCGCTTCAATCGCACGGACGTCTCGCTGACGGCCGATCAGATGACGCAGGTGCTGCGCACGACCGATATCGTGCTGTGCACGGTCACCGACAAGATCCGCGCCGAGTTGTTCGATCACAAAGTGCAGACGCGCCTGCTGGCCAACTTCGGCGTGGGCGTCAACCACATCGACCGCGAGGCGGCGCGCAAGTATGGCGTGATGATCAGCAACACGCCCGACGTGCTCACCGACGACACGGCGGATATCGCGCTGGCGCTCATTCTCATGACCATGCGCCGACTGGGCGAAGGCGAGCGACATCTGCGGACCGGCGCGTGGTCGGGGTGGCGGCCCACGCATCTGATGGGACGCAGTCCGCATGGCAAGACACTGGGGATCATCGGGTACGGGCGCATCGGACGCGCGTTGGCGCGACAAGCGTCGAGCGCGCTTGGCATGCATATCCTCTACTACGCGCCGCGCGACGTGCGCATCGACGATCCATCCACGGCGGGACCGGAGCAGGCGGAACGCGTCGAGTCTGTCGAAGCACTGCTGGCCCGTGCCGATGTGGTGTCACTGCATTGTCCGTCCACGCCGGAGACACGGCATCTCATCAACGCCGAGCGGCTGGCGATGATGAAGCCGACGTCCTATCTGATCAACACGGCGCGCGGCGACATCGTGGACGAATACGCCCTGACGTTCGCGTTGCGCGAAGGCCAGATCGCCGGCGCCGGCCTTGATGTGTTTGAGTGGGAGCCGACGGTGGTGGCCGAGCTGCGCGAGATGGAAAAAGCGGTGCTGTTGCCGCACATGGGCAGCGGGACGATCGAGACCCGCACAGCGATGGGTATGCGGGCGCTCGCCAACATCGATGCGTTCGTCGCGGGACAGCGTCCGCCCGATCTGGTCGAGTTCTAGTGGTGATGGTTCACGCCGGACTTCTCGACGACGCCGGTTCGGCGTTGCCGGCACCTCGACAGGTCGGCTCGCTCGATCACTATCCCGAAATCCGCTCACGCTTTTTGCCGCACTCGCATGACATCGTCGTGTGCGTGCCGCCGCAGTACGCGTTCGAGCCGGATCGTCGATTTCCCGTGCTCTATCTGCACGACGGGCAGAATGTCTTTGACGACTATCCCATGTCGCCCTTCGGCGTGCAGTGGGGTGTGGATACGACTGCGCGCGCCTTGATGCACGCCGATGTGATCGAGCCGGTCATTCTGGTGGCTATCGGCAACGCGGGGCGCGATCGTATCGACGAATACACGCCGACACGCGACAACGCGCACGATGCCGGCGGCATGGCCGATCGGTACGGACAGATGATGGTGTACGAGATCAAGCCGTTCATCGACAAGCACTACCGTACGCGGCGCAGTGCGCGCGATACCGGGCTGGCTGGCAGTTCGCTGGGCGGTTTGCTCACGCTGCACCTTGGTCTCACGCACCCGGCGATCTTCGGCAAACTGGGTCTGCTCTCGCCGTCGGTCTGGTGGGATGACCGGTGGATTGTGCGGCAACTGAATGCGTCGGGCGACCGGCGGCCGGACCTGTCCATCTGGCTCGATGTCGGCACCGGCGAAAAGCGCATGCTGAAAGGGACGCGCCTGTTGCATCGCATGCTGCTGCGCAAAGGCTGGACCTCGGGCGTGAATCTGCACTACATGGAAGCCGAGGGCGCGCTCCATGATGAACGTGCGTGGGGCCACCGCACCGGCCTGTTTCTGCGCTTTCTTTTCCCCGCTCATTGAACC